>JAZAOF010000154.1:0-6430 GCA_036228265.1 Myxococcota bacterium
CCCCCCATCGCGGGGTAGGCTGTGGCTCCCACGAGCGCGGCGCCCGCCGCTATCCGGCGAGTATCGAACCGAGCCGTGAGCGCCGATACGCGCCGAAGACAGGCCAGGCTGGCGAAATCGGCGAGCGCCGCCACCGCCACCACGTGAAGGCCAGAGATTGCCAACAGGTGGGAAACACCGAGAGCCCGAAACGCGTCCCGGTCGCCAGCGGCCAGGCCTCGACGATCCCCGATTCCTATCGCCGCCACCAGGGCGCCTCCCCTTCCCCGTTCGCTCAGGCGAGTGCCCAACCGATCGCGAAAGCCGATCGAGGGGAGCCGCGAGATCCACGTCGATGTTCCCGGATCCCAGTTCACCGCCAGCGGAGGGGCCACCAGGCTGGCCCGCGCGCCAATGCCACGACGAACAAGGGCTGCGCGACGAGGTCGCCCGCCGGGGTTTCGCAGCGGGACCAGGGGCCGGATCCTCAGGCGAGCTCGAACTCGGCCGCCTGCGCTCCAGGCGCGGAGAATCGCCAACGCCCCGGGCTCATGGAAGGCGGTGACCCGGATTCGGGGCGGTACGTCCTGTCGGTCGAATCCCGCCACCCCTTGACTCGAGGCCCGACAGAGATCCCGGGAGATCCAGCCGGAACCCGACGAAGCACCACAAACACGCCCCTCGACCACCGCGTCGAACGTGCGGTCCGGTCGCACCCTCCGCGAAGTCTCCACGTTCGTCGCCAGCGACGCCGCACCCGCGGCAAATGCGATGACCACGGCCAACGAAGCGCGAGCACGCGGCCAACAACAACCGATCCCCAGCAGCGCCAGGCCCGCCTGCAGTGCCGAAGCGGTTCCCCAAATCCCCCGATCAGCCGCGAGGATCCCCAACCCAAACGCCAGCGCAAGGCCCGATAGCAAGGAACGTCGCAAGGGGTCCCCTGGGACCGGGGAACCGCAGTGTAGCGCCCAACCCGACCCGCAGCCCTAGTGGACCGGCCCGGACTCCGATCGCGCCGAGCGCATGCGTTCCACGTGGGCATTCAGCACGTCGAGAACTTCATCGAGTTTCGAAAGTTCGCCCACGAAAGCCGCCATCAGTCGTTCGATCTCCTGGAGATCCGGCTCCGGCGAAAAATCCTTCCGGCCCGGAACGTCCAAGAGGGACTTGGCATCGAGTACTCGCAGTGCCTCGGCCACCCCGTCTAGGAGCAACTCGTAGGAGTCGACGGAGGTCGTCGCGGCAAGCTCCGCCTTGTCATCGCCGATTTCCAGGCGACTTTCGAGGCGCGCTGCCACGGGGCCCGACACGCTCGCCGATACGCCCCGGCTCTCCAGTTCGGCCCGAATCCCGTCCAGCCGCTCCGTCGTCTGCCTCGCCGCGGCTGAACCGGAAGTCCGATCGCGAGCCAACCCGGCGCCCCCCACTCGCAACAGCTTCCACAAGGACATCCGCTTGCCTCCAGCTTCCGCATTCACAACCGCCTCAGCTGGGGGGCACCGGCTAGGCCCCCTCCGATAGAGCAAGATCGGTGCCAGCGACCCCAGCAGCCATTCTCGACGTGCAAGCCCCTTGGATTAAAGGGAAAAACGGCATTTGCGACAAAACGTCCGCGATTTGGTGCCCGCAGGCAGGAGTGAAGTTCTGCGACTAATAAGGGAAATCCGCTTCCCTCGCGCGCCAACCGGGCCGCGCCCGGTCGCTTACGCCGACGTTGACGCCGCTGCAACGAAACTCACCCTTCCGGGGACGGAGCCTCGGCGGCATCAAAGAAAAGCCTCAGGATCTCCGCATCTCGTCGCGAGAGACCGGGCACAGCGGCCAGCGTTTCGGCATCGGCTCCTCGTACGGCCTGCATCGAGCCCAGGTGCTTCAACAGCGCTCGGCGCTTGCCGGGCCCGATGCCGGGAATCTCCTCCAGGACCGACGCAAGTCCCAATTTCGACCTCAACTGCCGTTGGAACGAAATCGCGAACCGGTGCGACTCGTCCCGCACTCGCTGCAGCAGAAGCAGGCCCCGCGAACTCGCAGGCAACAAGATCGGGTTCGAGCGACCCGGGCGATAGAGGCGCTCGGCTTTGAGTCCTCCCGAGCGACGCACTCGGGAACCGGGGGACTCGTTGTCGCGCTCTTTCGCGATCCCCATGAGTTCCACTTCGAGGCCAGCGTCGCGGAAGACGGCTTCCGCGACCGCGACCTGACCGCGGCCGCCGTCCACCATGAGCAGGTCGGGCAACGGCTGGCTCTTCACGCGAGAGACCCGGCGCCGCAGCACTTCGCGCAGGCAGTCGTAGTCGTCGCCTCCCATGGCTTCCCGTATCCGGTACTTGCGGTACTCGCTCTTGCGCGGCTCCCCATCTTGAAAAACGACTCGACTGGCCACGGCGAGACTGCCCTGGAAATTCGAAACGTCGTAGCACTCGATCCGGCGAGGCGTCTCGGAGAGCGAGCAGGCCTCCCTGATTTCTTCAAGCAATGCCTCGACACTTTCCTTCGCGGCCAACCGGCGCGCCAGGGCCAGGTCCGCGTTGCGCGCGGCCAACTCCATCAATCGGCGCGGACTTCCCCTCTCGGGGCGACGAAGCTTGACTCCTCGGCCGGCCTTTTCCGCCAAGCCGGTTTCGATCCCATCGCCGTCGTCGGGGACCGACGAGAGCAACAACTCCCTGGGAATCTCGCGATCCCCTCCGCCGCCGTAGTACTGCCCAAGGAACGAGCTCATGACGTCGGCATCCCCGAGTTTCACGTTGGAAAACGCAAAACCCTCGGCCCCGACGACGCGACCGTCCCGGACATGGAGGACCTGCATCTCCGCTTCACCGCCTTCCCGCGCCAGCCCGAAGACATCCCGGTCACCGCCCGCTCCGGAAACGATCTGTTGCTCTTCCACCGTCGCCTCGACCGCGGCAATGCGATTGCGAAGCCGTGCCGCCTCTTCGAATTCTTCGGCCGCCGAAGCCTCCTCCATGCCTGCGCGGAGTTCACGGATGAGATCCTCTCCCCGGCCGCGCAAAAACAGGCGCGTGCCCTCCACGAGGTTTCGATAGTGGTCCGCCTCGGCGAGGTCGACACACGGAGCCACGCAGCGCTTCATTTCGTACTCGATACAGGGACGTCCCCGGCGGCGATAATCGCGAAAAACGGCGTCCCGGCACGAGCGAAGCGGGAAGATGCGGTGCAGGTTCGAGAGAACTTCCTTCAGGGCCACGCTGGACGTGTAGGGGCCGAAGTACCAGGCCCCGTCCCGGCGCCGCCTTCGGACGGACGTAACGCGCGGCCATTCTTCCGAGGGGTCGAGTCGAAGGCCGAGATACTGCTTGTCGTCGCGAAGCCGCACATTGAACGGCGGCTTGTGTCGCTTGATGAGTTCATTCTCGAGAAGTAGCGCGTCTTTGACGGTCGCCGTGACCAGTACATCGACATCCTCGACCCGTTCCATCAACGCCGGAACCCGGGGGCGACCGTCGCTCCCGGCCAGGTACTGGCGAACACGGGACTTCAGCTTCTGGGCCTTCCCCACGTAAAGCACGCGCCCGTTGGCTCCCTTGAAGAGATACACGCCGGGCTCGCTCGGCAGGGCTTCCACTTGCGCTTCGAGTTTCATCCCGATCTACTCCAACCGCAGCTGCTCTTCCTGGAGCTCGCGAATCCGGTCGCGCAGGGCCGCGGCTTTCTCGAACTCGAGTGCTTCGGCCGCCTCTTTCATCTGGCGACGGAAACCCTCGATCAGTGCGGGAATCTCGTGAACCGGGACCGCATCCTCCGGCGGCGCGGAAGACACCGCGTAATCCGCCTCCCAGATCGAGTCCTGGAGGGTCGAAATCCGCTTTTGGATCGTGCGCGGCGTGATTCCGTTCTCCGCGTTGTAGGCGGCCTGCCGTTCTCGTCGTCGAGTCGTCTCCCGAAGGGTAGTCGCAATCGAATCCGTTTCCCGATCGGCGTAGAGAATGACCTGGCCGTGAACGTTTCGGGCCGCCCGGCCGATCGTCTGGATCAGCGACCGCGTGGACCGGAGAAATCCTTCCTTGTCGGCGTCAAAGATCGCGACCAGGGACACCTCCGGGATGTCGAGACCTTCGCGGAGAAGGTTGATCCCGACGAGAACGTCGAAGACCCCCTCGCGCAGTTCGCGAATGATCTCGATGCGTTCCAGTGTCTTGATATCGCTGTGCAGGTAGCGGACACGAATACCGAGGTCGCTGTAATACTCCGTCAACTCCTCGGCCATTCGCTTGGTCAGGGTCGTCACGAGAACACGTTCCTTCGCGTCCGCCCGAGAACGAATTTCCTCCAGGAGATCGTCCACCTGCCCCGCGGCCGGGCGCACGTCGATCTCGGGATCCATCAATCCCGTGGGCCGGATGATCTGCTCCACCACGACTCCACCGGATTTTTCGAGTTCGTAGTCGGCCGGAGTCGCCGAGAGGTAGATCACCTGGCCCGCTCGATCCTCCCACTCGTCGAAACGGAGCGGACGATTGTCGAGGGCCGAGGGCAGCCGAAAGCCAAAACCAACCAGCGTCTCCTTGCGCGCGCGATCCCCGCGGTACATGCCCCCGATCTGCGGCACGCTGACGTGGCTCTCGTCCATCACCACGAGAGCGTCGTCGGGCAGGTAGTCGTAGAGGGTATACGGAGTCTGTCCGGCTTCTCGACCGTCGAGCCACCGGGAGTAATTTTCCACGCCGTTGCAGAACCCCATCTCCTGGAGCATTTCGAGGTCATAGAGGGTGCGCGATTCCAGCCGCTGGGCCTCGAGAAGTTTTTTCTCCCGTTTTAGTTCAACGAGCCGTTGGTCCAACTCGTCCCGGATCCCCGCAATCGCCGTGCGCAGCCGGTCCTGGCTCGCCACGTAGTGGCTGGCGGGGTAGACGAGGCATCGGCGCGGGCGAGAAAGAACCACCCCGCGCAGGGGGTCGATCTCGGAGAGGGTTTCGATTTCATCCCCGAAAAACTCGACCCGAATCGCGCGATCCGCCTCGTACTGCGGAAAAATTTCCACCACGTCGCCACGGACCCGGAAGGTCCCGCGGTGAAAATCGTGATCGTTGCGAACGTAGAGGATATCCACGAGCCGGCGCAGCAGATCCTCGCGAACCATCGCCTGTCCCGCTTCGAGAAAGACGTGCATCGAACCGTAGTTCTCCGGCGCCCCGAGTCCGTAGATGCAGGACACGCTCGCTACCACGAGGACGTCGCGACGGGTAAGAAGGGCACGCGTCGCCGAATGCCGCAGCTTGTCGATCTCGTCGTTGACCGAAGAGTCCTTCTCGATATACGTATCGCTCGAGGGGATGTACGCCTCGGGCTGGTAATAGTCGTAGTAGGAAACGAAATATTCCACGGCGTTCTCGGGAAACAACTCCCGAAACTCCGCGTAAAGCTGGGCCGCGAGCGTCTTGTTCGGAGACATCACCAGGGTCGGCCGATTGACGGCTTCGACCACGCATGCCATCGAGAAGGTCTTCCCGCTCCCCGTCACCCCGAGAAGGGTCTGGTGGGGAACTCCCCGGCGAAGCCCGTCGGTCAACTCCGCGATGGCCCCGGGCTGGTCTCCCTGGGGCTGAAACTCCGAGACGAGACGAAAAGAACCGCTCAAGTCCGCCTCCAGCGGGACCCCTCCGGCGAATCCACGATCTCGACCCCTTCGGCGGCCAGGGCATCTCGAATCCGGTCCGCTTCGGCCCAGTCCTTTTTGGCCCGCGCCGCATCGCGCTGGGCCAGCAACCCGTCGATCCGCGGGTCGCTCTCGGTCGCTTCCTCGGGCGGGTCGGCAATCACGAGATCGAGCCCCAACCAGCCGTCGAATTCAAGGAGCAGCGCCCGCTTCTCCGCGGGTTGGAGTTCGGAACTCCGCGCCACTTCCAGGGCCGTCGCCAAAGCCCGGGGGGCGTTCAAGTCGTCGCGCCGGGCGGCGTGAAAACGCTCAGCGAAGGGAGCCACCCGGGAGGTGTCGACGGCCCCCTCGGCGTCACGGAGTTCGGCCGCAAGGGTCAACAGGCGCCGGTAGCCCCGGTCGGCTGCAGCCATCGCCTCGTCGTTGAAATTCTGCTGCTTGCGATAGTGCGCCTGCAGAAAGAAGTACCGGAAGGAAAGCGGCAGGTGACCGCGATCCAACAGGTCCTGCAGGACGTAGATGTTGCCCAATGACTTCGACATCTTCTCGCCATCGAAAACAATCCAATCTTCGTGCATCCAGATCGAGACCCAGGGGTGAACGTCGAGGGCGCATTCGGACTGGGCGATTTCGTTGGTGTGGTGAACACGGACGTGTTCGACACCGCCGGTATGGATGTCGAATCGCTCTCCCAGGTAGCGCACGCTCATGGCCGAGCATTCGATGTGCCAGCCCGGAAAGCCGCGTCCCCAGGGCGAGTCCCATTCCTGCTGCCTCTTTACCCCGTCCGCCGGGAACTTCCAAAGTGCAAAATCAGCGGCGTGGCGCTTG
>JAZAOF010000155.1:0-5055 GCA_036228265.1 Myxococcota bacterium
CCAGGGCCGACGGCAGAACGATGGATTCGCTGAGAACGAGATCCGAGACCGTTCCGTAGTTATCGATGATCAGTAGCCTCTCGGTTTCGACGTCCAGAGCCGGCGTGACCCAATCCCAGGACGCGCCTTCGACCGCTACAAGATTCGCGGTGCCGAACGGCCCGCCACCGGAATGGGTGCCGCGAACGACGCTGGAGACGAGACCCAATGAACCGCCATAGAAATTGGCGCTGCTCACCGCGGTGCCGTCATAGACCATGAACGAGGTCTGGGGGCCCAGGGAAAAGGCGCTCGCGGTATCGGCCGCAGTGATCGTCTCCGTGAACAACAGGTCTCCATCCCCCAGAGCGAGAAGGGCATTCGGCTGGGATGCCGACTCCTCCGACTCCGACGCGAGGCATGAAAGCAAGGAGGGCGTGGTCGGCGTCGGCGGAGGATCCGCCGTCGATTCTTCGACGCTCACTTCCGTGGTAACCGGGGTAATCGAGGTCGCACACGAGCATTCGCTGTTCAGCTGCAGTTCCACCGAGTCGAACGCCGCCAACCCCGTGGTCGCCCCACCGGTTCGACTCGCCGTCACCGATAGGTCGATGCGAACGGTCTGTGGAGAAAGCGGGCATAGGGCGCTGGTCGTCGAAGAAAAGGGGGTCAACTGAACGTTCGGGGAGCCGATCGAAGCCGGGCCAAATCCTGCGCTGACCGAAACCGTGGCCGGCGCAGGCCCCAACGAAAAGGGGGATCCCGGAAAGGGATCCACCTGGAGGCTTCCGACCAGCGTCGAACTTGCAGTTCCAGCGAGTTTCAATACCCCTACCGCTCCGCCGAGCTGAAACCATCGCGAAGCCCCCTGCACCGATAGATCAATCGGCGTCCCGCTGGGACACGGACCACAATCGACCGAGTAGTCATAGGTGTACTGAAGAGTTCCGCTCGCGCTGCTCCCGAAGAAAATCGATCCAAAACTCCCCATCCCGGCCATCGCCCTGAGGACGTACTCATTCGGAACACGGTTGGGATCCGGCAAGTCCAAATCGTGCTGGCCGCTGCATCCGGTCGCTCCGGCCTGGTTCGCAACGGTGGTCAAGATGTTTCCCGTCGATTCCAACGACGCGTCGTCGCGCGCAAACGGCCGGGTAAAGGTTCCAGCGCCGAGTGTCCGGTCGATGGGGCAGGACAACGCGTCTTGCGAAAGCATCGCCAGGACCAGCGTGGTGCAAACCAACAACCCGAAAAAAGAAACCGGTCGAGGTCGGAGACTCATGGGGGAGCTCCTTTCTGGGTCAGGAACCACTGGAACCGCTTCATCGTATCTACACTCCAAAGGATAGCGCAGACAACAAAAAAGCGCGGTCTCCTAGAGAGCCTGGCGGGTTCGAAAACCCCGGGATCGGTGGGAGACGTACGCCACGACGAGAATCGCCAGGCAGACGAGAGATGGGAGAGTGCGCTCGAGCGTGTCGCCCGTAATGAGATGCGCGATGAAACCGCCCCCGAGATCGAACGCGTAGCCGGCATAGGCCCACTCTTTCAAGTGCGGCCATCGCGGAATCAAGAGAACGGGGATACCGAGGAGCTTGGCCGTGCCGAGCATCGTCAGCACGTACGCCGGAAAGCCCAGGTAGTCCATCGCTTCCAAAAGATCCGGCGCGTGCTGCAATTCCTGACTGGCCGAAAAAGCCATCAGCAGAACAAACAGGATCGTCGAGATCCAGTAGATCCG
This sequence comes from Myxococcota bacterium, assembly GCA_036228265.1. Taxonomy (GTDB): domain Bacteria; phylum Myxococcota_A; class UBA9160; order UBA9160; family UBA4427; genus CAJXIC01. The sequence continues at coordinate 1,721 of JAZAOF010000155.1, forward strand.
GTCGACGGCCTTTCCGCTCAATTGTTTACTCCTTGGCGTCGGCTGGAAAACGTTCGCGCAGTTCGCGCTTGAGGATCTTGCCGCTGGGGTTTCGCGGAATTTCGTCGACGAACTCGACGGCTTTCACGAGTTTGAACGGCGCCAACTTTCCCTGGCAGTGGTCGATCACGTCCTGCGCGGTCAGGCTCTCGCTCGAACGTACGATGACCGCCAGGGGTGACTCGCCCCACTTCTTGGACGGAATCCCGATCACGCCGACGTCGGCGACCATCGGGTGGCCGAGAATCACGTTCTCGATTTCGGCGGGGTACACGTTTTCGCCGCCGGAGATGAGCATGTCCTTTACCCGGTCGACGATGGTCACGAAACCCTCTTCGTCCATGGTCGCCACGTCACCCGAGTGCAGCCAGCCATCGACGATGGTCTCGGCCGTTGCTTCCGGTCGGTTCCAGTAGCCGACCATGATGTGCGGCCCCCGCATCACGACCTCGCCCGTCTCCCCCGGATCCGTGTCGCTCCCGTCGGGGCGCACCACGCGCACCTCCGTAAAGTAGAACGCACGCCCCGTGGACCCGGCCTTCTTGATGGCATCCTCGCTGGTGATCAAGCAGGCCGGTCCACAGGTTTCGGTCATCCCGTAGACCTGGCGGATCTCGATCCCCATGGCCGTGTACGACTCGATCAGGCTGAGCGGGACCGGCGCCGCCCCGCTCATGATCCAACGCAGCGTGGACAAGTTGAACTTCTCCGGATCGTACACGGCGAGCATGAACTGAAGCATCGCCGGAACCATGAGCGTGGTGTCGATCTTCTCCTCGCCGATCAGCTCCCAGGAACGCGTCGGGTCGAAGGCCTTCATCATCACGAGCGTCGATCCGGAATAGACCGCCCCAATGGCCGGGGCCAGGGCCCCCACGTGGAAGAGGGGCAGGCTGTTCAGGTAGCGATCGCCGTGGTGATAATCCGCGGTCGCGGCCATCGTGAACGTCGTCCACAGCACCGTAGTGTGGCTGTGCATGACCCCCTTCGGCAGCCCCGTGGTGCCCGAGGTGTACATGATGAAGAGGAGATCGTCTCCAGACGCTGTGGCTTCGGGTTCGGCGTCGGAAGCGGTAGCCGTCCACGCGTCGTAGTCGACTGCGTTTCCTTCTCCTTCCCCGCCCGCTTCGATCCAGTGCTCGATTGCGGTGGTCCCCCGATCGCGAAGTTCCGCAGCGACCTTGGCAAATTCCACCCCGTAGATGAGAACCTTGACTCCCGCGTCGCTGAGAATGAATTCGAGTTCGTCGGGGACCAGTCTCCAGTTGAGCGGTACGTTCACCGCGCCCGCCTTGCCCACGGCAAAGAACGACTCGACGAATTCGGCGCCATTCATCAACAAAAGGCCGACGCGTTCCCCCTTGGAAATACCGAGTTCACGGAGGGCGTTGGACACCCGGTTGGAACGCGCATTGAGCTCGCGAAAGTTAAAACGACGCCCCGAAGAAGGCTCGACGAGTGCTTCCAGGCTGGGGTCGCGGCGTGCACGGCGAGTCAGGAATTGTCCGATGTTCTGTTCCACGGTGATTCCTCTTCGGGCATTGGGGGCTCCGGGTCAGAGCCTTCCCTGGAATGCAGAGAGCATGCCCCCCGCCAAGCGCGGGTGTCAAGCGCGCTAGACCTGGGTTTCGAGCTGAATCCGCAGGAGCGCCGAGGCGCCATTTTTTGGGTCCGGATAGCTTCGAAGAGATCGAACGTCGCGGGGCAGATCCGACTCGTCGATGGGTCGGAAGCCGGCCTGTTCAAAAAGTTCCGAAAACCGGGGCACGGCCACGAAGAGTTCGCGAAGGCCCAGTTCCTGGGCCCGCGTGAGCAGGGTCCGCAGCAGGGAACGACCGACTCCTCGCCCCCGGCAATCCTCGGCAACGGCGAGCCAGGGGCCGAGCCCGCTCCGCCCAGTGACTTCGAGCCCGGTGGCCCCCACCAGGCGCCCTTCTTCCAGGGCGACAAAGACACTCGCGGCGGAGATCCCCGAATGAAGCGGTGCGAGCCCACCGGCTTCGAAAATCGCGTTGGCCGCTTCGATGTCTTCGCGCGTTGCGCGGCGAATGTCCACGGGAACCTCCTGAAAATTCGAACCCCGGCTCCTCCCAGGGTAGCCGACGAAACCCCAATCGAGCGCCCCCCTCGGGACCCGGATTCACACCACGTCCACATGGAGGCGGTAGACTCCCCTCGCGCCCCACTCGAGGAAACGATGGCGACCCTCCGTCCCCCCCAACCCGACACGCCGGCTCCGGACGCCTTCGACGTTCACCGCGCCGAAGTCTCCGAAGGCTTGGAGCTCGCCTACCTGCGCGAAGGACAGGGCGGCTACCCCCTCGTCCTGATCCACGGATACCCCGAAACGAAACGCATCTGGTGGCGAAACATTCGCCCCCTCGCCGAGGCCGGCTACGAGGTCGTCGTTCCGGATCTGCGCGGCACGGGCGACTCGGACCTCTCCAAAAAGGACGAGTACGACCTGGTTCTCTACTCCCGCGATCTCCATACCCTCGTTCGCGACGTACTCGGCCACGAGCGATGCGGGCTCCTCTCCGGTGACGTCGGTGGCGTGGTCGCGTGCGACATGGCCAACCGCTTCCCGGGGTTCGTCGATCGCCAGATCTTCTTCAACAGCGTGGCCCCCATCGTGCCCGACCAGGCCGATTGGTATACCGATCGGGGTCTTTCGATGATTCCTCTCGAAGACGGGCCCACCGGCGACTACCGGATACGCCAGGGCCGCGACTGGGAGCAACTCCTCGCCGATCTCGACACACCAGCCCGCCGACGCCAGTGGGTGCGAGATTTCTACGAGCACCGATTGCTGGCGTCCGAAGGCTCCTTCGAGGAGGCGGACTTCGATTTCCACACGGAACCTTTCGAGGACGCCGCGAAACTCGCCGCCAGTTGGGCTCCCTACCAGTTGCAATACGGCCGCTCAATGACCGAGCCCCCCCTGATCGCCCAGGCGGTCGACGTGCTGACGATGATTCTCTACGGACCGGACGACCGGGTCGTGCCGAAAGATTTCGCCAAGCTCTGCGAGGTGGCTTTTCCGAACCGGGTCGGTCCTCTCGTCGTTCCCGAATGCGGACACTTCCTGCAATGGGAGCGCGCGGACGTCCTCAACGAAATGGCCCGATTCTTCTTTTCCGACCTGCGTCGCTAACCCGACCGCCGCTCCGGAGAATTCATGCCTTCCACGCCTTCTCTCGAAATCGCGCGCCAACTGCGCGAACTGATTGAATCCGAAGCGGACGATGTCGAGACCGCGGGAACCATGACGGATCCGATCGTGAACGCGCTCGACG
>JAZAOF010000156.1:0-7119 GCA_036228265.1 Myxococcota bacterium
CGCCCGGTGTCGCGCACGTAGGCGGAGTTGCCCTGGTCGCGCATCAGCGGATGGACCAGGTATTCGCTCGTGCCCTGGATGCTCTCCAGGGGTCCGAAGAACAGCAAGGGATGTTCAACGGGCCAGAGCGGCACCGGCACGCCCGCCAGGTCTCCCACCGCCGGCCCCCAGATCCCCGCTGTTACCACGACGAGTGGGGCGCGGATCGTGCCTCGCTTCGTGTGCACGCCTTTCACGCGATCGCCTTCGATCTCAAAACCGGAGGCGGGGGTGTTCGTAAAATTTCGTAGGTTGCCTTTCTTTTCGGCGCGGGAGACCATTTCCAGGACGAAGTCGAGCGAGCGGGGAACCACGAGACCGGCGTTCGGATCCCACATGGCACCCCGGATCGCGCTCTCTTCGAGGAGGGGAAACTTCTCCGTGGCCTCGCTTGCGGAAATCAGGCGCGCATTGGTTCCGAAGGCTTTCCCCGACGCGACCTTGCGCTTGAGTTCTTCCCAGCGTTCGGGGTCGTCCGGCCGGCAGATCTCCATGCCGCCGCGCTCGAAGAAGAAGCCGTTTTCGGCGTAGAAATTGCGGCTGTAGGCCGTCGTCCAGTTGCTGAGCTTGTCGTGGCCGGTATTGAAGATGAAATCCGATGCGTGCGAAGTGGATCCGATATCCGAGGGAACCGAACCCGCTTTTTCGAGACCCACGATGTTGCGGACCCCGAGTTCAGACAGAAAATAAGCCAGCGACGCGCCCACGATGCCACCGACGCCGACGATCACGATGTCGGCCGATTCGGGAAAATCTCTTTCGGCCAAAGACGTCTCCGATCAATGCGGACGGGGACAACCCATCCGACCACTCAAAAATCTAGGCCAGCGGATACGCGCCCGCCCGTCCTCGCCAGCGCCAAGCGTGGACTATATTGGAGCCTTCCGTAAGACCGTCGGGAGAGTCGCGTGGTGGGAATGCCCCGAATCGATTTTCGATCGCTCACCGAGGCCGATCTTCCTCTCCTCTTCGAGTGGCTGAACCGTCCTCACGTCGCCCAGTGGTGGGACGGGCCGATCCTGTACAACGAAGTACTCGACCGGTACGGAGCCCATATCCGGTCCGAGTCGACGAGCCCGTACGTCGTGCTGCTCGACGGCGTACCGGGGGGCTACATCCAGTCGTGGGTCGCGGCACTGGAGAGCGAGTATTGGTGGGAAGGCGTGAGCGATCCCGGCGTTCTCGGGATCGACCAGCTTCTCGCCGATCCCGGTGGCCTTTGCCAGGGCGTGGGGACCGCAATGGTGGGACAGTTCGTCGAGCGACGCTTCCAGGATCCTTCCGTGACGCGCATCATACTCGACACGGACCCCGAAAATTTCCGGGCGATTCGTTGCTACGAGAAAGTGGGATTTCGGCGAGTCGGGGTTGGCACGACCCCCGAAGGCCCGGTCCTCCTGTTGACGATCGAACGAGAGCGGTTCCGGGCTCCAACAGCCGCTTCGAGGCTTTGACGCGAGTAGCGTATTGTTGACGGATTGGAATCCGTTGGGGAGATCACTCGAATCGTGACCAGCTTGGATCTATCGGGTCGCAGGGCGCTCGTCGTAGGCGGCGGGCAGGGAATCGGGCACGCCAGCGCGCTGGCACTGGCCGGGGCGGGTGGCTCCGTGGTGGTACTCGACGCCGAGGCCGAACGCGCGGAGGCGGTCGCGAGCGAACTCGAATCTCTCGGAGGGAACGCCGGCGCGGTCTGCGCGGACGTCACCGAGGCCGCCCAGGCCGAGCGCGGTGTGGCGGAGGCTCGACGTCAACTGGGAGGGCTCGACATCGTCGTCAACATCGTCGGGGCTTCGACCTGGGCGCCGCTTCTCGAACTCGATGAAGCCGACTGGGAGCGCGATTTCTCCCTGAACCTGAAGCACCACTGGTACGTCGCGCGGAGTGCCGCGCGGCTTTGGATCGACGAGGGTACTCCCGGTGCCCTCTGCGCGGTGGGTTCGATTTCGGGTGTCTTCTCCGCCGCGAATCACGCGGCTTATGGCGCCGCCAAGGCCGGGCTCCTGGCGCTCGTGCGATCGGCCGCCGAGGAGTGGTGGCCTTCGGGAATCCGCGTCAATGCCGTCGTACCGGGCGCCGTTCGAACCCCGCGGATCGAGGCGGCGTGGGCCGACGGCACCGTGCCCCGTCCGGATGCCGATACCCTGGAGCGGATGGCCCAGCCCGAGGACGTGGCCTCGTGCATTCTCTTCCTGGTCTCGGATCTCGCTCGCCGGGTGACCGGTCAGACGCTCGTGGTCGATGGGGGATCGACCACGAAATTTCCGTACGCGGCGGGTTGAATGCCAGTATTCTTATGGGTAGCGCGTTCGAAGACCGGAGAATCTCGTGAAACTTGACATCCTCTATGAAGTCGACGCCCCCAAGCCGTGGGGAGCTTCGCATCCGCAAGGGCAACGAGAACGCGAGCAACGTGCCTATTTCGAAGCGATCGAGCAGATCAAGCTCGCCGATTCGTTGGGCTTCAATACCGTTTGGGCCGTCGAGCACCACTTCCGGGAAGGGCGTTCGCACTGCCCGGCGCCCGAGGTGCTTCTCGGCGCGCTCTCCCAGGTGACCGAGCAGATCGGTCTCGGCTTCGGGGTGACGCTCACCCCCTTTGGATTTACGCACCCCGCCCGGGTAGCGGAGAAGGTGGCGACGGTCGATATCCTGTCGAAGGGTCGCGTGCAGTGGGGCACCGGGCGTTCGACACCCATGGAGCAGACGGCCTTTTTCGTCGACCGCGAGAAATCCCGGGATCAATGGCGCGAAGCCATCGAGATCGTTTGCGGGATGTGGCGCGAAGAACGATTTTCGTGGGATTCGCCGACCTTCCAGTTTCCGGAACGCGTCGTGACACCCAAACCCTATCAGGATCCCCACCCTCCGTGCTGGATGGCCGCGACCTCCGAGGGCTCTTCGGCGGTGGCGGGTGAAAACGGTCTCGGACTCTTGAGTTTCTCGATCATGCAACCGCTGGAGCAGATGGCGAAGCAGATCGAGTCGTATCGCGCCGCGCAGAAGCGGGTGAAGCCGCTCACGGACGTCACGACCAACAAGGTGGCGGCGTACACGCTGGTTCATTGCGCCGACTCGATGCAACAGGCCGAGGAGAACGAGATCTGGAAGTCCGTCGCCTGGTGGTACCAGAACCTGGCCCAGTTCACTCTCGATTGGGAACTCGTCCATTTGAGCCAGGAAGAACAGGACCAGATTTTCCCGTTGATGAAGCCCCTCCTCGACGGCGACATCCCCATCGACCACTTCCATGGGGCCGACATGATCGTGGTGGGAGACCCCGAGCGCTGCTTCGAAAAGATGTGCCACTACGCCGATCTCGGCGTGGACGAACTCATCTGCTACGTCCAGTTTGGGTACCACTCCCACGAGTCGGTGATGAAGACCATCGAACTGATCGGCAAAGAGGTGCTTCCCGAGATCGAGAAGTACACGCCGAAGGCGCGCACCGAAGTGGCCCCGTAGGGTTTCGTGGCTGGCGATTTCGTACGACCCGCACAGCCCGAGCCTTTTCTCCGGGGCTGCACTTGGCCCGGGAGCGAAGGAGTTCCCTATCCCCGCTGCGACCCGGGGCCCGGCGGATTGAGACTGCCGATGGACACGCGCGAGATGGCGAGCATTCCAGCGGGAGTTCGCTTCGAGTTCACGGGAGAACCGGATTTTATCGAGGTCGACTATCGAACCGAGACCGACGATCTCGGCTACCGCGGCGAGGGCGCGGGTCGGCACTTCGTGGTCTATCGCGGAGACGTGCGGGGCGATGCGGCCGAGGCGAAGCTCGGGGAAGGTACGGTACGGCTGCGGGTGGGCGCGGGCGACGCACCGGTGACGCTCTACCTGCCCGAAGGGATGCGGCCAACGGTTTTGGCGTTGCGCCCCGGTGGCGGGGAGATCCAACCGGCGCCGTTGAGACCCCGCTGGCTGTGTTACGGCGATTCCATCGCCGAGGGATGGTGCGCGTCGGAACCCGCCGGCGCGTGGCCGCACATCGTCGGGCGACAGCAGTTGCTCGACGTGGTGAACCTGGGTTACGCGGGCTCGGCACGCGGCGAAATCGCGTCCGCCCAGGAGATTGCATCGCTCCCCGCGGATCTCGTCAGCATTTCACACGGCACCAACTGTTGGAACCGAACGCCCCACAGCGCCTCGCTCTTTGCAGCGGGCTTGAGGGCTTTTCTGGATATCGTTCGCGGGGGGCACCCGGATGTTCCCATCGTTGCCGTGAGTCCGATCCTGCGGGCCGATGCCGAAGAATCGCCGAATATTCTAGGTGCCCGCCTGCGCGACTTGAGGGATGCCTTCGAGGGTGTCGTCGAGGAGCGCCAGAAGGAAGGCGATGCCCGGCTTCGGCTGGTTGGAGGGCGCGACCTGGTGGAGGCCGATCGTTTTTCGGATGGTCTCCACCCGGACGCCGAGGGACACGCCCAGTTGGCCCATGTGCTGGGCCCCGTTCACACGTTGGCGCTCACGGAGGGTTCCCCTGATGGATGATCCGCGCGGAGTTTTCGGGCTGGAAGGCCGGGTGGCGGTGGTCACCGGTGCCGCCAGCGGGATTGGTCTCGCGATCGGAGAGGTACTGGCCGGTGCCGGTGCGCGGGTGGTGCTGGGCGATGTCGACGCCGAGGGTGCCGAGCGAGCGGCCTCGGCCATCCGAGAGGAGGGTGGCCACGCTGTGGCTCAGGCGGTCGACGTTGCAAAACGCAGCCAGGTGGAGGCGTTGGTTGCGCGCGCGACCAGTGAGTGGGGGGGGCTCGACGTTCTCTGCAATGTTGCCGGGATCCCGGCCGATGGGCCGCTGGCGGACGTCTCCGAAGAGGAGTTCGATCGGGTCGTCGCCGTCAACGTCAAGGGGATTCTTTTCGGCTGCCAGGCCGCCGTGGGTCCAATGACCGCCCGCGGAGGCGGAAGCATCATCAACGTGGCTTCCGGCGCGATCGACTTGGCGGTGCCCAACTACGGTTTGTATGCGCTCACGAAGGCGGCTCTGACCCAATTGTCCCAGACCCTGGCCACCGAAGTGGGCGGCCAGGGCATCCGTGTGAACGTCATTGCACCCGGAGTCACCCTTACCAACTTCACGAAGCGACATCTTAAGAACGAGGATGGCAGCCTCAACACCGAACGCTACGAGGGCTTTCTTTCGGTGATGAAGGATCGCTCGCCCCTGGGTATCGTGGGGGAAGCGATCGACCAGGCGTGGTTGGTGCTGTTTTTGGCGTCTGATGCGTCACGCACTTGTACTGGACAGATCTGGCGGGCCAACGCGGGCGCGACCATCCCGCGTTGAAAGTACACGACACAGAGCACAGAGATCGTTTCGTCCTTTTGATATTCAAATCCAAGAGGTGAGTCATGAGACCGTTCCGGATGGGATCGCTGGACCACATTCACCTGATGGTTCCCGACCGCTACGAAGCGGCACGCTGGTACGCCGAGAATCTCGGTTTCGAGGTCGTCGAAGAATACGAAGAATGGGCCCGGGTCGAGGGCGGTCCCCTTCACCTCTCCGCGGAAGGCGGTCGGTCGGGTCTCGCTCTCTTCGAGATCCAGGAGGGGACCCCCGCTTTCACCATCGAGATCGGCGTGGCCTTCTCGGTGGATGCCGCGAGCTTTATCGCCTTTGCCGATGGGCTAGCCGAGCGCCCACTTTCCGATGGAAAAGGAGGGACGATTTCGCCCGCATCGATCGTCGATCACGATCTCTGTTACGCGTTCTACTTCAAGGACCCCTACGGAAACGCCTTCGAACTCGACTGTTACGACCACGCCGCGGTCCAACGCGCTCTCGTGGACAAGCGGGGAATTACGCCGGTCCGTTTCTGGTAATCGCGGTGGGGGCGGCGGTCGTCAGACCAATCCGTCGTAGGAACCGCCGTCGAGTTGGAGATTCTGTCCCGAGATGTAGCCGGCCTGGGCGCTACAGAGGAAGGCGCAGGCATCGCCGAACTCCGAGGGTTGGCCCAGCCGCCCGGCGGCAATCGAATCGACCTGCTGGGCACGGGCCTCCTCGTAGCTGATGTTGAACATCTTCGAGGCCGCCTTCGCCATTTGCACCTGGCGGTCGGTGTCGATGCGCTCGGGCAGCAGGTTGTTGATCGTGACGTTGAAAGGAGCGGCCTGTTTCGAGATGGCCTTGCAGAGTGCAGTCAGGCCGCTGCGCGCGGTCGTCGAAAGGGCCATGGGGGCGAGGGGGGTCTTCACCATGGCCGACGTGATGTTGACGATACGCCCGAAGCCTCGTTCCTTCATCCCCGGGAGAAGTGCCCGGATGAGCATGGCCGGCGCGAGCAGATTCGCTTCGAGTCCAGCCAGCCATTGTTCGTGCTCCCAATCTTCAAATCGACCCGGCGCGGGGCCCGCGTTGTTGTTCACCAGGATGTCTGGCTCGGGACAAGCGGCGACCAGGCGCTCGCGTTCGCTGGCTTCGTTCAGGTTTGCGGCGACGGGAGTGACAGCGGCGCCGGTCTCGGCCTGGATTTCTTTGGCGGTTTGGTCCAGGACCGCGGCATCGCGGCCGTTGATCACCACCGCTACCCCTTCTCTCGCGAGGGAGGTGGCGCAGGCGCGCCCGAGCCCGCGGCTCGACGCGCAAACGATGGCCTTTCGTCCCCGGATGCCGAGTTCCATTCATGTTCTCCTTGCAGCGGTCGCGCGGATGGCCGAGTCGCTGGAAGAAATCAAGAGTCCGTCGCCTCGACGTTGAGATGGCGACGCTCGCGAATCGTTCGGACAATCGGGCGGGCGAGAAACCGGACCAGCTCCAGTGCGGAGGGGATGTCGGCTCCTCGGTCTCGGCGGGAGCACTCTTCGGGGATCGTTTGGGGAAGAACCTGGGGAAAAGTAGGGCCGCCCATGGTTCCCCCAACGCGACGGCGGTGCCGGTAGAGGATGGGAAAGGTGTAGGGAGTGGGGTGGTAAGTCACGTCGTCGCCCGTAAAACGGAAAGCAATGGCCGCGCGGTCGTTTGCGCTGGTGTTGCCCTCAGAGCCGTGAAGCGTTAGCGGATGGAAGGCGAGCAGGTCACCGGGTTCGAGATCCCACCCGAGGAGCCCGTGCTTTTTCCGGAGTTGGTCGACGGGC
>JAZAOF010000157.1:0-15235 GCA_036228265.1 Myxococcota bacterium
CCATCCGCGGCGCTCTTTCGGACGGCCACGACTACCTCGAACAGGCGGTCGCCCTCGGGGCGGCCGCGCTTCTCGTCGAGGAACCGGGATCGCTTTCGGGCAGCGCGACCGACATTCCCGTGATCCGGGTCGGCGACACCCGGCGGACCCTCTCCTACATCGCCAACCGCTTCTACGGCGATCCTGCCCGGGAACTCGCCCTCGTCGGCGTGACGGGGACCAACGGCAAGACGAGTACCACGTACCTCGTCGAGTCCATCCTGGCGGCGGCCCACTTTGCCGTGGGGCTCATGGGAACCGTCGAGGTGCGTTACGCCACCGAATCCGCTCCGGCCGTGAACACGACGCCCGAAAGCCTCGACCTCCAGCGCACCCTTCGAGCAATGCGCAACCGGAAGATCGAGCACGTCGTCATGGAGGTCTCGTCTCACGGCCTCGAACTCGGCCGGGTCCAGGGATGCCAGTTCCAGGTCGCCGCTTTCACCAACCTGACCCAGGACCATCTCGACTTCCACGGCACCATGAAGTCCTACTGCGAGTCCAAGCTGCGGCTCTTCGACACCTACCTGGTTCCCGGCGGCGCGGCCGTCATCAACGTCGATGACCCCGCAGGCCCGGACTTCGAAGCCGCGGCCCAAAAGCGCAACGCTCGGATCCTCTCAACCACGCGCGACCTGGCGCGGCCCGCCACGGTTCGACTTCTCGAGGCCGAGTGCCGACTCGAAGGCACCCGGGCTCGCGTCGAGATTGAAGGCGCTCGTCTCGATCTCGAACTCCCCCTGATCGGCGACTTCAACCTGGAAAACCTGCTGGTCGCATGTGGCACGGCCCACGCACTCGGGATCGGCCTCGAGGACATCCGTACGGGCGTCGCGCGGTGCCCCCAGGTTCCGGGTCGCATGGAGCGCGTCGGCAAATCCACGGAACCGGGGCCGACCGTGGTCGTGGACTACGCCCACACTCCCGATGCCGTCGAAAAACTCCTGTCGGCCCTCGGTCCAATGACCTCCGGGCGGTTGATCACGGTGTTCGGATGCGGAGGGGACCGCGATCGAACGAAGCGCCCCTTGATGGCCGAGGCCGTCGCGCGTCATAGCGACCGCGTCATCGCGACCAGTGACAATCCGCGCACCGAGAATTCCGCTGCGATCCTGCGGGACGTGGAAGCCGGCTTGGGCGCTCTTCACCGGGAGGAGGATGCCCACATCGATAGCGGGGCCGGGAGCTACACCGTGGTCGAGGACCGTCGCCGGGCCATCGAAAAAGCCATCGCGGTCGCCCGCGACGAAGACACCGTGGTCATCGCGGGCAAAGGACACGAGGACTACCAGATCATCGGGAACGAGAAGCGGCCTTTCGACGATCGTCGCGAGGCGACCCGCATTCTCGCAGAAGCGGAGGAGCGACCGTGAGCGTTTCCTTCGCAGCCCACGAGGCCGCCCAGTGGTGCGGAACGAGCGTCGCAGAGAAATACCGCGAGATTCTCTTCTCCAGCGTCACGATCGACTCGCGCAACGTCGAACCCGGGGCTCTCTTCGTAGCCATCCGGGGCCCGCGGCACGACGGGCACCGTTTTGTCGAGAGCGCCCTCGCCGCCGGCGCCCGGGGCTTGTTGCTCCAGTCGGATTCCGACAGCCCGCGACCGTCGGACACACCGATCCTCGAGGTGCCGGACAGCACCCGCGCGCTCGGCGACCTGGCCCGGGGCCACCGGTCGAACTTCGACGGCCCCCTCGTGGCCATCACCGGCAGCAGCGGAAAGACCACGACGAAGGACATGTGTGCCGCCGCTCTCGAAGCCGAGGCTCCCTGCCTGAAGACCCAGGGCAACTTCAACAACGAATTCGGTCTCCCCCTCACGCTCCTGGCTCGCAAAACCGAGCAGGCGAGCGCCGTCATCGAAATGGGCATGAACCACCGGGGCGAGATCGCTCGACTCGCGGAAATCGCCCGGCCGGGCGTGGGGCTGGTCACGAACGTGGGGACCGCTCATATCGAATTCCTGGGCAGCCAGGAGGCCATCGCCGAAGAAAAAGGCGACCTCTTCGCTTCTCTCCCCGCAAACGGGATTGCGGTGGTCAACCTCGAAGACCCCTTCGTGACCGAACAGGCGCAACGTACGGCGGGCGAGCGCCTGACGTACGGCTTTGGCCGCCAGGCCGCAGTTCGGGCCACCGACATCGCCTTCGAAAGCGAACCGGAATCTGCATTTTCCTTCGACCTCCAGGCCTTGTCGCGCACCGAGAAGATCCGTGTCCGTGGCCTCGGCGAAACCACGGTCATCAACGCATTGGCCGCCGCCGCGGGCGCACTGGCGGCCGGCTCTTCGCCCGACCAGGTGGCCTCGGGCCTGGCGGGCTACCGGCCGCCGGCCGGACGAATGAATCCTATCCTCGCGAGCCATGGCGCGACCGTGATCGACGACACCTACAACTCGAACCCGGAGTCTCTCGATGCCGCCCTCGAAGCCCTGGCCCGGCACGCCTCCCCGGGTCGCAGCTTCGCAATCCTCGGCGACATGAACGAACTCGGAGATCGGGCACACGACGAACACCGAGCCGCGGGCCGAAAAGTCGTTGAACTCGGAATCGACTTCCTCTTTGTCATCGGCCAGCACGGCGGATTGATGATCGACGCCGCTGTCGAAGCCGGCTTGGAACGAAACAACACCTTGGCCTCCACCGATCACGACGAGGTCAGCGCGGCCATTCGCGCCCACTCCAGGGTCGGCGACTGGATTCTCGTCAAGGGCTCTCGCGGAATCCACATGGAACACGTAGTCAACTCCATCCTTTCAAAGGAGAATCGGTAGTGTTCTACCACCTCCTCTATCCACTCTCGGAATACGTTGGCGGGTTCAACGTCATTCGGTACATCACGTTTCGGACGGCGGCGGCCACGCTGACCGCGCTCTTCATCTCCTTCATCGTGGGGCCGTGGCTGATTCGTCGCCTGGCCGAACTGAAGATGGGGCAGCCGATCCGCGAGATCGGTCCGGATCACCGAGCCAAAGAAGGGACGCCCACCATGGGCGGGCTCCTCATCCTTCTCTCCCTGGTGGTGTCGGTCCTTCTCTGGTCGGAACTCGACGGGCGGTTCGTGTGGATCGTCGTGGGTCTCACGGTCGGCTACGGACTTCTCGGCTTCCTCGACGACTACACGAAGGTGACCGAGGGCGACAGTGCCGGGCTCTCGGTCCGCAACAAGCTGGCGTGGCAGACGATCATGGCTCTCGCTGCGGCCGTCGCCATCTACACCGCCCCATCCTTTGAGCCGATCATGGCCGTCCCGTTCTTCAAGAACGTCGCGCCAAACGTCGGCTGGGGCTTCATTCCCATCGCCGCTTTCGTAATCGTCGCGACGAGCAACGCGGTCAACCTGACGGACGGACTCGATGGACTGGCCATCGGACCCGTGATGATTGCGGCCGGGACGTTTCTGATCCTGTCCTACGCCGCAGGCAACCTCGTAATCGCCGACTACCTCGCCATCGAGTACGTCTCCGGGGCGGGGCAACTCGCCATCTTCTGCGGAGCCCTGGTGGGCGGCGGACTCGGATTCCTCTGGTTCAATGCGTCCCCGGCCCAGTTGTTCATGGGAGACGTCGGATCGCTCGCCCTTGGCGGAGCCCTGGGGACGATCGCCGTTCTCATTCACCAGGAACTGCTCCTGGCCATCGTCGGCGGCATCTTCGTGGTGGAGACCCTATCCGTCATCATCCAGGTGGCGTCCTTCAAGTTGACCGGCCGGCGGGTCTTCCTGATGGCGCCCATCCACCACCACTTCGAAAAACTCGGCTGGCCCGAACAGAAGATCGTGGTCCGATTCTGGATCGTTTCGATCATTCTCGGGCTCGTCGCCTTGTCCTCGTTGAAGCTGCGGTGAGGATCATGACCGAGGAAAAAATCATCGGTGAAGGCGACCGGGTCCTGGTCCTCGGGCTCGGCATCACGGGAAGAAGTGCCGCCCAGTTCTGTGTTGCAAACGGGGCACGCGTCGTCGCCGCCGATGAACGTCCCCGCGATCGCCTGGCCGGCCTCGAAGACCTCCCTCCCGAAGTCGAGATCGTCACCGGCTTGGACTTTCCGAAGGGCCGCGACTTCGATCTCGTCATCCCGAGCCCCGGAATTCCCAGCGAACGCTACCGCGACGATCACGCGCGCATCCTCGGCGACGTCGAAATCGCGGCGCGGTCGCTCTCCGTCCCGGTCATCGCGGTCACTGGAACCAACGGCAAGACCACGACCGTCGCCCTCGTCGAAGCCCTACTGCGGCAAGCCGGTCTCCGCGCGATCGCTGCGGGCAACCTCGGTCGACCGGCACTGTCCCTGGTGGGTGAGCCTCTCGACGTCGCGGTCCTCGAAGTCTCCTCTTTTCAACTGGAGACCACGGAGCAGTTCGCGCCGCGGGTATCCGTTGTTCTGAACCTGACGCCCGACCACCTCGATCGTCACGGTGACTTCGCGCGCTACGCCGGTGCGAAACAACGCCTCGTCGAAAAACAAGGGCCCCGCGACACGGCCGTCCTGAACGCGAGAGACCCTCGGGTGGCGGCCTTCGCGGACCACACCGCGGCCGAGGTGCACTGGTTCGATGGAGGGCCCGGCCGTATCGATTTCGAGAGCGGAGCACACCTCGATGCCGGGTCCCTGGTTCTGCGCGACCGGGGCCTCCGTCGCCGTTACTCCCTGGACGACCTCGGCACAACGAGCCCCCACTCGCTCCGAAACGCGGCGGCTGCACTGGCCGCCGTGGCGGCCCTCGGTGTCGACCCCGACAAGGCCAGCCCGGCCCTTGGCGCTTTTGCAGGGCTTCCCCACCGCTGCGAAACCGTGGCGCAACGGGCGGGCGTCGAATGGATCAACGACTCGAAAGCCACCAACGTCGGGGCGGCCATGCACGCTCTCGAAAGTCTCCCGGGACCCGTCCTCTGGATCGCAGGAGGCCGCGACAAGGCACTCGACTTCGCTCCCCTGGCCAATGCCGTCCGAGGGCGCGTCCGCAAGGCCTTCTTGATCGGGGAGTGTGCCGCCGCCATCGAAGCCGGCCTCGAGGGAGCGGTCCCGACTCTTCGCTGCACGAACCTTTCCGAGGCGGTTCAGAGGGCGGATGCCGAATCCACCCCGGGCGATACCGTGTTGCTGTCTCCGGCCTGCGCCAGCTTTGACCAGTTCGAAAGCTACGAAGATCGTGGCGACCAGTTCCGCGAAGCGGTCGCAGCCCTGGACCACGGGGGGGAGACGCGATGAGCCCGGTCCGCACCAAGCGCCGCGGGCAAAAGCGGCGTCGCGCGCGTCGCCAGGACCGGAAGCCGCAAACCTCCGCGGCGTCCAATTCCGGGATCCCGAACGGCCTCGACGGAGGCGTCCTGGTCTCCGCCACGCTCCTGGCCTCCCTCGGCGTCGTCATGAGTTATAGCGCGACGGCTCCCCTCGCCCCGAAGAGCACCCTCCTTCCCCCGCTCTTCGTCGATCACCTGGGAGGACTGGGCCTTGGACTCGTCGTCGCCGGCCTCTGCACCACCCTCTCCCTTCGCTTCTGGCGTGCCGCCGCCTTCCCACTGTGGGCTCTCGGGATCGGACTTCTCATCGCGACCGCATTCGCCGGCGTGGAGGTCAACGGTGCCCAACGCTGGTGGGTCATCCCGGGAACCTCGTTCCAGTTTCAGCCAGTCGAGTTGGTCAAGATTGCTACGGTGATGGCCGTCGCGCTCGTCGCCTCGAGAACCGACGGGGCGAAGGAAATAGGAATCCGCCGAACCCTGGCGTCGATCGGGCTCGCTCTTCCACCGGTGCTGCTTCTCGTCGCTCAGCCGGACCTCGGAAACGCAGTCCTTCTCTCGGGCATCGTCGCCTTGATCCTCTTCGTAGCCGGCGCTCCCTGGCGACTGCTACTTCCCATCGGGGCCGTGGGCATCGCCGGCGCCTCGGCCTTCATCGTCAGCAACCCCTACGCCCTGCGACGCGTCCTGGGCTTCATCGACCCCTGGAAGGACGCGAGCGATTCCGGGTTTCAGCTGGTCCAATCTTTTGTGGCCTTCGGCAACGGCGGTCTCTACGGAAAGGGGATCGGCAACGGCTGGCAAAAACTCCACTACCTGCCCGAGGTGCACACCGACTTCGTCCTCGCCCTCGTGGCCGAGGAACTGGGACTCGTGGGAGTCCTTCTCGTTCTGGGGGCGTTCGCCGCCCTACTCGTTGCCGGCACGCGCATCGCGCGGAGCGCACCGAATCGCTTCGGCCTGTTGCTGGCCCTGGGTCTCACGTTTCTGCTCTCGCTCCCCGCCCTGGTAAACGCGGGGGTCGTCATGGGAGTCCTTCCGACCAAGGGACTCACCCTGCCCTTCATTTCCTATGGGAGAACCTCGCTGGTCGTCTGCCTGGCGACCGCGGGAATGCTGGTCGGAATCACGCGGAACCATTGGGGCATGGATGCGAAATCCCCATCGACCCCGGCTGGAGATCGAACGTGGCGATGAATTGGGTCATCGCAGGCGGGGGCACGGGCGGCCATGTCACCCCTGCGCTCGCCCTGGGAGAAGCGGTCGCAGATCGCAACGACCGCGTCCTCTTCGTCGGATCGGATCAGGGTCTCGAAGCGCGCCTCGTGCCCGACGCCGGCTTTTCCTTCGAAGCCCTCCCGAGCCGCCAGGTCATGGGGCGCGGTCCGATTGGACGCGTCTCCGGCATCCTGGGCATCCTGGACGCCGCCCGAGGCGCCCGACGGGCCTTCCGCTCCTTCCGCCCCGACCTGGTCCTGTCGGTGGGTGGATACGCCGCGATGCCCGCCGTCCTGGCCGCCGCCTGGGGGCGGACCCCCTTGGTCCTCGTGGAACCCAACGCCATTCCCGGGCGAGTCAACCGGCTTGGAGCGCGGCTAGCTCGCGAGGTCTTCGTCGGCTTCGAATCGACCCGCGCACTCTTCTCGCTCCCCGACGCGCGGGTTCACTGCCTGGGGATTCCGCTGCGCAAGACGCTGGTCGACGCGTTCCGCGGTTCTTCGGCCCGGGTGCAGCACGAAGGAACGCTCCACCTGGGCGTCTTCGGCGGAAGCCAGGGAGCACGCCAGATCAACGAGACCATGCTCGCAGCCCTGCCCCAGCTCGCCGAATCCCCGATTGAAATTTTTCACCAGACGGGCGCCGCCGATTTCGAACGCGTGCAGGCCGCCTACAGGGGCTCGGGGGTCTCGGCCGAGGTCGTCGAATTCGAACGCGACATGCCCCGCCGTTACCGCTGGGCCCACCTGGCCCTATGCCGGGCAGGCGCGCTGACCGTCGCGGAACTTTCCCTCTCCGGGCTTCCCGCACTTCTCGTGCCCTACCCCTTTGCGGCGGACAACCACCAGGAGGCCAACGCCCGGGCCATGGAAAGCGCCGGCGCAGCACAGGTCCTGCGCGACCTCGACCGCGAAGGCCGGGACGGGGCCCGCGTGGTCCAGGCGATTCGAAGCCTGTCCGCCGATCCGCTGACCCTGCCACGAATGAGTCGAGCGGCCCTGGGTCTTTCGCGGCCGTCGGCGGCGATCGACATTGTCCGGGCCTGCGCGGCTTCGATCGGAGGCCCGTCCTGATGCGAAAGATCCAGCGCATTCACTTCGTTGGAATCGGAGGCATCGGCATGTGCGGGATCGCCGAACTCCTGCGCGACCAGGGATACGAGGTCACGGGATCGGATCTGCGCGAAGGACCCAGCGTGGCCCGACTCCGTTCACTGGGGATTCCCGTCCAGATCGGGCATTCCGAAAAGCACGTCGGCCAGGCCGACGTGCTCGTCTATTCCTCTGCGGTCCAGCCCGGGAATCCCGAATTGGTCGAAGCCGAGGGGCGCAAGATTCCCGTGATTCGCCGGGCCGAGATGCTCGCCGAAATCATGCGGCTGAAGGACGGAATCGCGGTAGCGGGGAGCCACGGGAAAACCACGACCACGTCTCTCGTCGCCCACGTTCTCGGTGCAGCGGGCCTCGACCCCACCGCCGTCATCGGTGGCCGTGTCCTCGGCAGCGGCGGCGACCCCACCGGCGCACGCCTGGGCCGTGGCGACCTGCTCGTGGCCGAAGCCGACGAAAGCGACGGCTCGTTTCTACGACTGGCCCCTGTCGTGGCGGTCATCACCAACATCGACCCCGAGCACCTCGACCACTACGGCAGCTTCGAAGCCGTGCAGGACGCCTTCGTCGAATTCGCCAACGCTCTTCCCTTTTGGGGCCTCTGCGCCGTCTTCGTCGACCATCCCGGAATTCAAGCCATCCTGCCTCGGCTCACCCGGCGCGTAACCACGTACGGCTTCTCCTCCCAGGCCAACCTGGTCGGAACCCATGTCGCTACCGACGGCTTCGGGATGCGATTCCGCGTCCGCGAGCACGACGTCGAACTGGGAGAAATTCGCATCAATCTTCCGGGGCGTCACAACGTGGCCAACGCATTGGCCACGCTCTCGGTGGCTTCGGAACTCTCTGTGCCTTTTGATACCGCGGCCGAGGCCCTCCGAGGATTCGTGGGCATCGAACGCCGCTTCCAACTTCGGGGGGAGGCACGCGGCATTCGCGTGATCGACGACTACGCCCACCACCCCAGCGAGGTGAAGGCCACCCTCGCCGCGGCTCGAGCCGCCCACGACGGCCGCATCGTGACCGTATTTCAGCCTCACCGATACACCCGAACCCGCGACTGTTTCGCCGAGTTCACAACGGCCTTCAACGATTCCGACCTCGTCGTCGTAACCGACATCTACCCCGCTGGAGAACCCGCGATTCCCGGCATTGATGCGGAAGCCCTTGCCAACGCCATCGCCGCCCACGGTCACCGCAGCGTACACGCGGGGTCCGATCTCGAGGACGTTCTCGCGCTTCTCGGTGACGAACTGCAACGCGGGGACCTCGTGCTGACTCTCGGCGCCGGAAGCATCTCGACCTTCGGCCCCCGGCTTCTCGAAACCCTGGAAGGGGGCTCCTCGTGATCGATGCCGCTGCCCGCAGCGCCCTCAAAGAGGCGCGTTCGGCGGTGGAGTTCGACGCACTCCTCTCCCGTCACATTTCGCTCCGGGTGGGAGGCCCCGCGGCGGCGATCGCCTCTCCGCGCAACCGCGACGAACTGTCCGAAATTCTCCGGATCTGCGATGCCCATAACGTCCCCTACCGGGCGCTTGGGGCCGGGTTCAACACGTTGGTCCTCGACGGCGGTTTCGACGGCATCGCCATCGGGACGCGGGGCCTGCGCGGGCTGGCTCTCGACGGCGACTCGCTGAGCGCCGAAGCGGGAACATCCCACAGCCAGGTGACCCGTTTCTGCATCTCTCGCGGACGCTCGGGGCTCGAGTTCGCGGCGGGGATTCCGGGAACCGTGGGCGGCTGGATCGCCATGAATGCCGGGATCGCGGGTCGCGAAGTCGAGGCCGTCGTCCAATCCATCGAGTGGATCGGTCCGGGCGGAGTCCCGGGCGGCTGTGACCGCTCCGACCTCGATTTCGCCTACCGGTCCCTGCGCCTCCCCGTCGCTGGGTCGATCGTGACGGCGGCTCGGTTCAAGACCCGTCCGGCCGAGCGCGTGGACGTTCAAGAGGAGGTCGACCGGATGCTGGCCCAGCGCAGCAAGACGCAGCCCCTCGATGTGCCGTCCTGCGGTTCGGTCTTCAAGAACCCAGAGGGCCACTTTGCCGGCCAGCTCATGGAGGCCGCCGACCTGAAGGGAACTCGCGTCGGTGGTGCCGAGATCTCGGACCTCCACGCCAATTTCATCGTGAATCGAGGAGGCGCGACCGCCAGCGATGTCCTCCACCTGATCGAGCAAGCCCAGGAAGCCGTCCAGCGCGTCCACGGCATTGCTCTGGAGACCGAGGTCAAGATCATGGGGAGACCGTCGTGAGCCACAGCCCGAAACGATTTTCGACGCGAGTCCTCCCGTCCCGCAATCGCGTTCGCACGCGCCACGAGCAGCAGGCGAGGAAGCGCCGCAAGCGAGCCCGGGCTCACCTGCAAAAGGTCTCGACGCGCGGCTCCGCAGCGCCCGCAATCCGCCAGAAGGTTCCCCTCCGCCTGGAGGGTCCGCGCTGGAAGGCCTTTGCCGCCATGCTCGCAGGCGGGTTCGTCCTCGCGGGACTGCTGGGAGCCCAACCGCTGGCGCAGGCCGGGCTCGAATGGTGGAACCAGCAATCACCGCGGATCGACCGCCTTGCGATCCACGGCCACGAACGCCTCTCGGCGAGCGCCGTGGCCCTGGCGAGCGGCATCGAGCGGGGCGCGGGAGTGGCGGAACTGCACCCGGGCGGGATCGTCGAGCGACTGCTGAACGAGGAATGGATCGCCGAGGCCGAAGTGCTGATCTTGCCCAATGGAACGGCTCTCATCGGCGTCGAGGAACACCTCCCTCGCGCGATATTGCTCGCGCACGGAAAACCGGCGGGGGGGCAACTCGTCAATGCCTCCGGTGCCGTCTTCGCGGCCGCGACCCCGGAAGATGTCGCCAATCTGTCGCTGGTCCGGCTCCACACGACCGGGGCGCACCCATCCTCGCCGGTGGAACCGGCGACCCTGGCCCGTGCCATTGCCCTTGGAGAGGCCCTCCAGGCCCTTTCCATTGGCGCTCTGCACGGCGGCAAGCTCGAAATCCCCGCCCCGGGCCTCGCCCCGAGCCACGGGGAGCCCCCGGGTTGGATTCTCCGCACCGCGGACGGCGGCCTGACGGTCCTTCTCGGGCCCGACGATGGGGCGGGCATGAGCACTCGACTCGAAAATCTCAAGCGGCTCTTTGCCGCAGACCTCCTCGAAGAACCGCCCCGCGGCCAGATCGACCTGCGGTTTGGCGGGCAGGCGGTTCTCCGAGCTTCACTGCGCCCCCCCCAACCGGGCGCAGATTCGCTGATCCGGCCTCGGACGAAGGCCGGCAACACGAGGCGGCAAGGCGTGGATACGCCCGGCCGCCCACATCGAGGATCGCCGGGAGAGCCGGCGCCTCTGGGGGGAAATCATGGCTAGGGACGATCTGATCGTAGGATTGGATATCGGAACCACGAAGGTCTGCGCCGTCGTGGCCGAGCGAACCGAAAACGGGATCGACATCGTCGGAATCGGCACCCATCCTTCAAAGGGACTCCGCAGGGGGGTCGTGGTGGACATCGACGCGACGGTCCACTCCATCAAGCAGGCGGTGGAGGAGGCCGAGTTGATGGCGGACTGCGAGATCACTTCGGTGTATGCGGGAATCGCCGGGGGGCACATTCGGGGCTTCAACTCCCACGGCGTGGTGCCGGTGAAGGACCAGGAGGTCACCGAAGGGGACGTCAAGCGGGTCATCGACGCCGCCAAGGCGGTGGCCATCCCGATGGACCGCGAGGTCATCCACGTCATTCCCCAGGAATTCATCATCGACGACCAGGATGGAATCCGGGAGCCACTCGGGATGAGCGGGGTTCGCCTGGAGGCCAAGATCCATATCGTGACCGCCGCGGTCACCAGCGCGCAAAACATCGTCAAGTGCGCCAACAAGGCCGGGCTGAACGTGGTCGACATCGTTCTCGAGCCGTTGGCTTCCGCGGAGGCGGTGCTCTCCAGCGACGAAAGGGAGCTGGGCGTCTGCATGATCGACATCGGTGGCGGAACCACGGACATTGCCGTCTTCGGCGAAGGCTCGATCAAGAATACGGCGGTCCTGGGACTCGGCGGATACCACCTGTCCAATGACATCGCGGTGGGGCTCCGCACGCCCTTCGACGAAGCCGAGCGCATCAAGAAGAAATTCGGCATGGCGTCCGGGCGGTACCTCACCAGCGATGACGTGTTGACCGTCCAGAACGTGGGACGCGGCAAACCCCGGGAAATCTCGCGAAAGCTCCTCTGTGAGATCATTGAGCCCCGGGTCGAGGAGATCCTGACGCTCGCACGGCAGGAACTGATGAAGGCCGAACTGGAGGAGAAAATCCCGTCTGGGGTCATCCTGACGGGCGGCGCCTCTGCCCTGGACGGCATGGCCGACCTCGCGGAGGAAATTTTCGAGACACCGGTGCGGTGTGGCGCGCCCACCCACATCGGTGGGCTCCAGGACGTGGTGCGGAGCCCGATGTTCGCCACCGGGGTGGGACTCGTGCTTTTCGGCGTCTCCCAGCGGCGGTCACACCGGGGCAGTCGGTTCCGGATCCGAGACGGATCGATCTTTGGCCGCGTCAAGCAGCGAATGCGAGATTGGTTCTACCACGAGTTCGATTGATGCCGAAAACGGTGACCGAGTAGCCGATTTTTTGTATCATTTGTTGCCATTTGCGAGCAATCGCGTCACGGGGGTGAGAGATGGCCAAGAAGACCAGTGCGTCCGCGGGTAGTCCCCGCAAGACAACGCGAAAAAAGGCCTCAACACGACGAGCTACGCGAACCCGGGCGAAATCGCCCCCGCGAAAGCGAGCCGGTCGCAGCACGAAGACCGAAGATCCGCCCGGAAGTTCGCAGGAAATCCTCGAATTCGAAGGCCAGGGAAAGCAGCTGGCCCGGATCAAGGTCTTTGGCGTCGGTGGAGCGGGCGGGAACGCACTCAACACGATGATCGATTCGGGTCTCGGTGGGGTCGAGTTCGTCGCCGGCAACACCGATGCCCAGGCCCTCTCCCACAACCTCGCCACACTGAAGATCCAGCTCGGTGCGGAAGTCACCGGGGGGTTGGGATGCGGTGCGGAGCCCGACCGCGGCCGGGCTTCCGCAATGGAGTCCCGCGATCGAATCCGGGAAATTCTCGATGGAACCGACATGGTGTTCGTCACCGCCGGCATGGGCGGTGGGACCGGAACCGGCGCGGCCCCGATCATTGCCGAGGTCGCCCGGGAACTCGGCGCCCTGACGGTGGGCGTGGTAACGCGCCCCTTCCCCTTCGAAGGGCGGGTTCGATCGCGCAATGCAGACAACGGGATCCAGGAACTTCACGACGTCGTCGACACCTTGATCACCATCCCGAACCAGCGCCTCCTGGCCCTGGCGGGCAAGGGAACGGCCTTGAAGAACGCCTTCAAGTTGGCTGACAACGTCCTCCTGGACGCGGTGCGGGGGATCTCCGACCTGATCACGATCCACGGCCTGATCAACCTGGATTTCGCCGACGTTCGAACGGTCATGAACGAAGCGGGCGTCGCGATGATGGGAACGGGAACCGGCCGTGGTGAAAGCCGCGCCGTCGACGCAGCCAGCGACGCCATCTCGAGCCCGCTCCTGGAGGATCTCTCCATCGACGGAGCCCAGGGAGTCCTGATCAACGTGACCGGAGGAGCGGACATGACCCTCTTCGAGGTCAACGAGGCGTCGATGCTGATCCACGAAGCCGCCCATGACGAAGCCAACATCATCTTTGGCGCCGTCATCGACGAACTGATGCCGGACGACGAGGTCCGCGTCACGGTCATCGCGACGGGACTGGCCGAAGACGGCGGGCGCCGTCGCGATTTTCGGCGAGAGGCCTTGGGTTCGATGTCCCAGGGCAACGTGACGCCATTGCGCGGTGAAAGCGGCGCGGCCCCGGTCGCGAGCGACAGCGCCGCGCAGCCGGACGCCCGAACCTCGGAAAGCCCGGAGACCCTGTCCGGGGCATCGCCGCCCCCGCTCGACGCCGCATCCGCCACGGACGAGTTCGTTTCGCCCTTCGACGAGGACGGCGAATACGAGATCCCGGCGTTTTTGCGGCGACGTTCGAGCCCGGAAAAGGACAAGGACCCCAAGGAACCGACGTTTCTCCGCCGCGCTCGAGACTGAACCTTCGCAGGACCCGGCGGGTCGGGCACCGTGGACGAAACGGGGGGCCATTCGGGGGACGCGCCCGAAATCCTTGGACATTTCCCGCGCGAGCCCCTAGATTGGTCCTCGCCGGGGGGATGCCGGGATGCTCCCCCTTGAATCCGCCACAGGAGGACAGGGGAACCTCGTGAGTCGAGCCATTCGCAGCCACAAACTCTGGCTCTTTTTGGGCTACGTCGGGGTTCTCGCCCTGATGGCCCGCGCCTACGCTTGAGCCCACGCCTCCCGGTTCAGGAACCGGGGGCACAGAGCGAGACCCCGGGCACCAGGTTCGCGCTCAGAGCGCTTCGACCCTGGCTTGGACTTCCCCTGCGTTGAAAAAATAGGGAATTTCGACGCTCGAGGTTTCAGGCGCATCGGATCCGTGAACGGCGTTGCGCTCGATGTCCGTCCCAAAGTCGCCGCGAATGGTCCCCTCCGCCGCCTCTTCGGAGTTCGTGGGCCCCATGAGCCCTCGCCAGGCGGCGATCGCGTCCTCGCCCTCGAGGGCAACCACGACCACCGGTCCGGAGGTCATGAAGGAAACGAGGTCCGAGTAGAACGGACGCTCCTTGTGAACGGCGTAGAACCCCTGGGCCTGCGTTTCCGTCAATTGCAAGCGCTTGAGGCCAATGATCGACAATCCGATCTCCTCGATTCGTCGAAGAATCTCACCGGTCGCAGCGGAACGGGCGACGGCGTCGGGCTTGATGATGGCGAGCGTCCTCTGAACGGACATCAGGATGGTTCCTCCGGGTTCTGGAATGGGCGGCGAGCGTAGCGGATCGGCTCCGGGTTGGAAGCGGAAACCCTACGAACCGCCGCGGGGGGCGACCGCAAGAACGATCTTCCCGAAGTGGGCACTGGAGGCCATGCGACGGTGGGCTTCCGCCGCCTGCTCCAGAGCCCACGTGCTGTCGATGACCGGGACCAGGCGTCCCGCATCCAGGAAACCGCCGAAACGCTCCACGAATCCATCAACGATCCGGGCCTTCTCCTCCCGGGGGCGCGCACGCAAGGTCGATCCCATCAACTGGAGGCGCCGAGTGAGAAGGACCCCGAGATTGATTTCCGCCTTCGCTCCGCCCATCAAGCCAATCGTGACCTGGCGCCCACCAACCGCAAGGCAGCGAAGATTCCGTTCGAGATAGGATCCTCCCACGTGGTCGAGAACCACCTCGACGCCTCGGCCGCCGGTCTCTTCGAGAACCCTCTCGTGGAAATCGCCCGGGCGATAGTCGATCGCCCCGTCCGCGCCCAATTCGAGGCAGCGGGCGCACTTTTCCTCCGAACCGGCCGTCACGAAAACCCGCGCTCCCGCGAGTTTCGCCAACTGGATCGCAGCCGTTCCGATCCCGCTGCCCCCGCCGTGAACCAGGAGCGCATCGCCCTCCCGAAGCCCAGCGAGTTGGAAGACGTTCAAAAAAACGGTCAGGAAGACTTCGGGAAAGGCACCGGCCGCCTCCAGGGAGAGCCCGCTGGGCACGGCCAG
>JAZAOF010000158.1:0-11617 GCA_036228265.1 Myxococcota bacterium
CTTCTTGGTCGCCTTCTTGCGGCGAGCCTTCTTCTTGCCAGCCTTCTTCTTGGCGGCCTTCTTCTTGGTCTTCTTCTTGGTCGCCTTCTTCTTGGCGGCCTTCTTCTTGGCCTTCTTCTTGGTCGCCTTCTTCTTCGTGGCCTTCTTACGAGTGGCCTTCTTGCGAGTGGCCTTCTTCTTTGCGGCCTTCTTCTTTCGAGCTGCCATTCTTGGGATACCCCCTAATTAATGGCTCTCGCGCTGCGGTCGTAAGCTCCTAGCCCGCAAGTCGGAGAGACTCCGAGTCCCCCCTCCCCCGTTCGAGCAGGCGCTGGTCGCACGTGACTTCCAACGCCCCCCGGTGGCTCGAAACCGCGTATTCAGAGGTGGTTTTACCGTCCTCTTCTACGTAAATCGCAGAACTCAAGCCATTGTTGCGATCCACGCTACCACCATACTTTTGGAGGCGTCAAGAGAATAAGCCAAAAAAAACAGCACTCTGGCTATCAAAATTGCAACCAAAGGGCAGAAAATGCTTTGAAACGAGCCTACCTGTCATCGCGTCGACCGAGAATGGGCGAGGCCCGCAGGCAGACCGAAGGCGCACCGGTGGCCTTGAGTGATCGAAAAGCAGGGAACGATCGCGGTTGGGAAGGCGGTGACACCGCCCCCGGAGCGCGAGGACCGAAGGTCCGGGCTAGCGCTTGCGCTTGTGGCGCATCCGCCTCAGCAGCTTTCGCTGCTTGTGCTTTCGCATCTTCTTGCGACGCTTCTTGACTACGCTGCCCATGGGTGGATCTCGATGCTCGGGTTGCTCGAAGGGGGCGAGATTTAGTCCCTCCGGACGCGGAAGTCAACCCCACCGCCAGCGGCAGGGTGCCCCGTGCCCCTGGTGGCCCAGCAGCGATCCCCGCTGGCCGGCCGATGAGTGCTCCACGTTGGGACGGGAACCGCCAGACGAGGCTTCGAACCCCTCGCCCGGAGGACGACACGCCCCAACGCGTCGACTCCTGCATGCGTCCGCGTCACGGACCCTCCGTTGGGTCCACGCGCACGGATCCGTGCCTTTGTGCATCCGCTTCGACAAGCGTCTCCGCGAGAAGAGCAGACCCGAATGATCCTTCAAGACGACCGAAAGACCGCTCTCTCCGAGAAGCTCAGTATTCGATGATCTCCAGGATGTAGCGCTTCTTCTCCTTGCCGCTGGCCGCGGCCATCAGGGTCCGAATCGCCGAAGCATGGGCTCCACCCTTGCCAATCACCTTTCCGAGATCTTCCTTCGCGACTTGCAACTCGAGTACGTGTGCATGTTCGCCGACCACTTCCTTGATCTGCACCTGGTCGGGCATATCCACCAGCGATCGCACGATGTCTTCTATCAACTGCCTCATTTCATCCCCTTCCACTTCGCCTCGGTCCGCATCCAACCCACAGCATCCCCTGCGTGTCCACGCGTCCGAACGCGAGAGAGTCTACGCCTTTTCCCCGAGTTCCAGTAAAAAATCCGCGACTTCGATCGCGCAACGGAAAAAAAGGGACCGGGAACCTGTGATTCTTATCGGACGAGCCAGCGCCGACATGTAGTCAATTAACTACAGCACTACCGTTCGAGCGCCCACAATCCGCCGCCCCTTGGGCGCCAACGGGTGCGATTCGGCCCCCACCCCGCGGTGCAGCTCGACTTGGTACACTGCAGCGCCTCCCAGGAGCGCAGACCGGCCCCGAGGCGAATTGACTCCGTGACACCGTGCCGGGACACCGAAAAAACGCCAGTCCGGTGGCCCCCGCGCCCCCGACCTGGCCCTCGAGAAAGAGCCCCGGCCGTGCGCTTCCGGACCGGAGCCGGAAAAACACACCCGCAGTGGCCAAGCCCGTCGTCACCAGTCGTATCCTGCGCCGCCTGC
The DNA here is from genome assembly GCA_036228265.1 of Myxococcota bacterium. Taxonomy (GTDB): domain Bacteria; phylum Myxococcota_A; class UBA9160; order UBA9160; family UBA4427; genus CAJXIC01. The sequence goes on from JAZAOF010000158.1 coordinate 1,884, forward strand.
TCTCCAGCGGAGTGCACAACCGAGCCGAAAACCTGCTGGGGCGCATCCATCCCGCGGACCTGGGGCCGATTCTCGCCGACCTGACGCCCGACGAAATCCGCACCGTCGTCGATCTCTTGTTCCGCCAAAGGCGCGCCGCCAACATGCTTCGAGAACTTCCCTTCGAGCGCCTGGCCGAAGTCATGGCCGCCCTGAGCGACCGGCGCCTGGCCGAAGTGCTCGACCACCTCGAAATCGACGACCTGGCGGATCTTGTCGAGGCCCTTCCCGAGGATCGAAAAGAACCCGTCCTGGGCTTGCTGCCCGAACGTCGTCGTCTCGAACTGCAAAAACTCGAACTCTACCCGCCCTCGAGCGCGGGACGGGTGATGACGACATCCTACGTCGCCATCGACGAAACGATGACAGCGGAAGAGGCCATCGAGTCGATTCGCGCCGCCAGTCCCGGCGAAGAGGAGATGCTCTACGTCTACGTCGTCGACGGCCACCACCGCCTGAAGGGGGTCGTTCCGATCCGTCGACTCGTCGCCTCTCCTCCCCTGCGTACCTGCTCCGAGTTGATGATCCGGGACGTCATCCAGGTCGCGCCCGACTCCGATCAGGAGGAAGTGGCCAACCTGGTCGCGCGCTACGACCTGCTCGCCGTTCCGGTGACTGAAGGCGACGGCACCCTGCTGGGCGTCATTACCGTCGACGATGTCATCGACGTCATCACCGAGGAAGCCACCGAGGACATGTACCACCTCGCGGGACTCTCCGAGGAAGACCGCGTCTTCTCCCCCCCGCGCGTGTCCATCCGGAAGCGTCTCCCGTGGCTGATCCTGAATCTCGTCACGGTGACCCTGGCGGCATCCGTCGTCGCGTTCTTCGAGCACACGCTCGAACAAATGGTGTCGCTGGCCATCTTTCTTCCGGTGGTCGCGGGCATGGGAGGCAACGGGGGCATCCAGACCCTGACCGTCACTACCCGGGGCATTGCCTTGGGTGAAATCGAATTCTCCACGGGGCTTCGCGCCGTGGGAAAAGAGATTGCGGTAGGTCTCTCCCTGGGGGCGGCGATTGGCTTGATCTGCGCCGGACTGGCCATCGCGTGGTCGGGCAACCCCTACCTGGGATTCGTGATGTTCATATCCCTGTTGGTCACCCTGACGTTCGCAGGACTTCTGGGTGCCGCGGTACCTCTCGCACTAAAGGCACTCCACCAGGACCCAGCCCTGGGCTCCGGCGTGATCGTCACCGCCGTGACCGACGCGTTTGGTTTCGTTGCTTTTCTCGGCACCGCAACGCTGCTCCTCGACAAACTCATCTGATCCCCCCGTGAGGCCCCCTCACGGCTCCCCTGGCAGCGCGTAGGTTCGATCGAGGTAGTCGAGGATGGCGGCCGACTCGTACAGGTCGGCCCCCGTATTGGGATCGGCGAGAAAGGGAACGCGGATGCGTCCACCTCGCCGCTGGAGAATCCCCCTGCGTTGTCCGCCCCGAGCCACGTTATGGAGCCGGTAAGGCAATTCGAGCACAGAGAGGCGCTCGCGCACCAGGCGACAGTGCGGTGAAGCCTCGAAACTCCACAACTCCAGCGAACGCTCGGGTCGGCGCGAGGCCCGCGCGAAAGCCCCGTTCCCCACCCGGGGCAACCCCGAAAGGACCGAACTGAACGTGTTCAGTACGCCCGGGGAAAGCCGGCGCGGAACCGTCCCGTCGCCGTAGCGTTCGAAGAGATAACGAATGATGTCGTCCGACTCGTACATCTCGACGCCGGTTTCGGGATCCACCAGGTAGGGAAACAGGCTCCGCCCTCCGCGCGTTCGGACCTCTTCGCGATAGAGCGTTCCCCCTTTCGGGCACGGTCGGATCTCGGCGTCGAGATCGAGGATCGAAAGCGTCTCCCGAACCTTCCGACAGAAGGGGCAGGCCTCGAAGTCGTAGAGCGTCAGCGGCTCCGCGGGACGATCCCCCAGTGTCCCCACGCGCCGACCCAGCCCCCCCCGAAGAACCGTCACGGCGAGTGAAGACCCCACCTCGAAAGGTCGCCCCAGGATCATCGCCCCCTCCCTGTCCGAAATACGCAAACAAGACCGTACTTGTGCAAGCCTAGGGCATCCCCTGCGCAAGCGTGGTCCGCGATCCCGTCAAGCCAGCCGTCGGAGCGACCGATGTACCCAACGGGAATGCGCCACCCGGGAAGGAGAGCCAAGATGAATCGATGCGCGGCCGCCGCGGTAGCTCTCCTGGTTACCACCTTCCCACTCGCCGCCACCGCGGATTGTGATCTCGCCGACCCGAACTGCGTCACCTTCGTGCCCCTGGGCAGCCTGGACGGCGGCGCATTCGAGAGCACCGTCTCCGGCCTTTCCTGGGACGGCCTCATGGCGGTGGGAACCAGCACCTCGCAGAATTCCACGCCGCGCGGCGAGGGCTTCCTGTGGGATCCGGGCACCGGAATCCAGGGCTTGGGATCACTCACCGGCGGCGCTTTCCAAAGCCAGGCCAATGCCATTCACAAGACCGCGAGCGGATCCTGGATCGGAGGCGGGGCATCTTCCACGCTCACGGGCAGTGCCATGGAAGCGGCCATCTACTTCACCGGCAGCGGTAGCTGGGAGGCCCTCGGGTCCCTCGCCGTCGGTAGCCCGCGCAGCATGATCTACGCGCTCGATGCCTCCGGCGAGATCGAGGCGGGCTCGAGTTCTTCTCCGGAGTCGGGCGGGACCCAACAACAGGCCGCCGTGCGAAACGCAAGCGCGTGGGAAGCGCTCGAAACTCCGCCGAACGCGGTACCCCGCGGTGAAGCCTACGGGGTGGATGCCCTCGGGACCGTCATCGTCGGCCGAACCGCCACCGCCTCGTCGGGCTCCAACAAGCGCGAGGCGGCGCGTTGGTCCCCGGACAGTGTCGAGATTCTACGCTTTCCGGGCGGCGGTGCGGCCGAAGGCCAGGCTCGCGCCATCGACCCAAGCGGCGCGTTCATCGTCGGCCAGGCGCGAAATTCCCAGAACCTGCTCGAAGCCTTCGCGTGGAGCCAGGGCACGATGACGGGCTTGGGAGACCTCGACGGCGGAGCCTTCGAGAGCGAGGCCCGAGCGGTCGCCACGGAGGGGAGCGTGGTGGTGGGCCGTGGAACCACCGCGGTCGGCCCTCGCGCCTTCATCTGGAAACCCGGAGAGGGGATGCGGTCGCTTCGCGAGGTCTTCGAAGAAATTTCCGGGACCGACCTGGGAACCTGGAAACTCGAAGAAGCCACCGCGATCTCTCGCGATGGCCGAGTGGTAGCGGGCAACGGGAGAAACCCCAACAACCAACCCGAGGCCTGGGTCCTCACTCTTCCGGAGCCCACCGCGATCGGTCTCCAGTGTGCCGTGATCCTAGCCCTGGCGGGGCTCGCGCGAGCACGCCGGCCCGGAGCTCACTCCCGGGCAGGCTCACCCGCTTCGGGCAACGAACTCGCATGGATGGGCTCGCGCATCCACCCCTCGGGACCCCGCTCGAGCTCGTAGGTCGGCCAGAATTCCAGGTCGAGCTTCAGTGTCGTCACCTCGACCTTTCCGTCGAGCCCTTGGGATTTGATTCGCACGGCACCCCGGTCGGGTTTGTTCAAAACCGCCGCGAGGAAATGATCGAGATCCGGTGTGGGCTTTCCGTCCACCGCGAGAATCCGGCGGGATGCCCGAAGCCCGTACCGGTCGGCCGGAGACCCAAACCAGTAGCGGGCCACGTAAACGCCTTCCTTGGGGAATCCCCACTGAACCTGGAGGGCTCGATGCGGCTCCTGGAGAAGGGCACCGGCCCAAAGCAGCGCGCGCTCGGTACCCACCCCGCCGAGACGTTCGGTGGGAACCGACAGCGTCTTTTCCTCCCCGTCACGCAGGACACCCAGGGTCACCGCTTCCGCCTGGGCCGCCTGTTCGAGCTCATCGAAGCCGGTCACCGTGCGCCCCTCCACGGAGAGCAGCAGATCGCCCTCCCGGAGCAACCCGGTGGCCGGGCTTCCTTCTGCGATTCGATAGACCGCAAAGACGCGCTTCTGGTGGGCCGGCCGGGATTCAATTTCGCGGGCCGACGCCTCCGTGAGACCCCGATGACGGGCATCGGCCACGGTGAGAGACTGGAATTCCACGCCCAGCGAACGCCAGTCCACGGGCGCGCCCTCGGCGAGAGCCTCCACGACGGGAATGACAGGGCCAATCGGGATCCCCCCAAAGACAGGCTCTGCCTCCTGGCCCACGCTCGGAGCAAAAGAGGTCCACAACCCCTGCACGCGCCCCCAACCGTCCGAGAGCACGCCTCCCACCGTGGCCGGGGAGTCCACTACCGCGATCAACTCGATGTTCTGGTCGCGAAACCGGGGAGGACGCGTCGTGGGAAGAACCAGCGGCTCGCGGCGATCGACCCGGGTGTTGCGCGCCACGAGGCGCTGACTGGGGGAGATCCCGACCACCCACACCGAGTCCCCCGGCAAGAGTTCCGTATCCAGGAGCGTGGCGGATTCGACCGGCGTATCGCCGAGCAGCCGGGGGTCGTAGCGAACCACCGCGAAGTTGTGTTCCGGGTGCAGGTAGGCGACTTCCGCCGGAATCTGAACAGACCCTCCGAACGTGATGGTCAGGTCGCCCAGTGCAATGGGAACCGTCTCGCGATCGACCACCACGAGCCCCCGGTCCGCGTCGACGACGAGTCCGGTCCCAGCAAAGCGGTCGTAGTGCACACCGTCGAGTCGAAAGGGCACTCGAAACTCCACGAGGGCCAACGACGGCGCGAGCTCCTCGAGAGCCCAGGGCCCCTCGACTTCCAGTTCCGTGGTCACCGGTTCCAGGGGAGTCGGTGCTGGCGGTTCCGCAGCCGCTCGACAAGGCCAGGAGCCGTCCGAATCGTCTCGGTGACAACGACGCACGTCGAACCAGCGCCGATCGACCTCTGCGACGGTCACCAGCGGGGATCGGGGTTTCCGGGGGCGGGCGTAACGAAGGGTGACCTTCTTCCCATCCGGTACGGCGGCAAGAACCCGCTCCACGTCGTCCAGGGTCGATACCGGTTCGGCATCGATATGAGTGATGACGGCTCCCTTCGGCACCCCGGCGTGGTAGAACATGTAGCCCGGCGCAGAGACGCTGACGCCCTCGACGGGAACGCCGCGATTCCGAGCGGCGTGGTAGGAGAGTGGCGCCAGGACCCCGCCCCCGACCTCGAGATAGGACGCCGGCGAAATCGCGTGAAGATCCCCCACGGCGATTTCCACCGCGACGGCTTGCCCTCCCCGCTCCACGTCGAGCAGGACAGTCTCCCCCACCCGTTTGTCCAGGCGGTCCTCGATGGGCAGGAACGTGGCCACCGGCTCGCCGTCGATCCGAACCACGACGTCTCCGGGCTCGAGGAGTCCATCCGCCGGCCCCCCCGGCACGATCTGGTCGACGACAATCATCCCGTTGCTCTCGGGAAAACTCTTGCGAACCGCAGCCTCGGTCTCCGAGCGCAGCCCGAGCCGTCGGATCTCGTCAAACGAGCGATGCGCCAGGGTCGTCTGCAATGTGCCGCGAGGTACGGTTTTGCCATCGCGTATGAACTCGAGGGCGCGGACCACGCGATCCAGGGGAAGGTAGAAACTCGACGCGGCCAGGCGTTTCCCTCCCGCATTCAGGGCCACGACCTTGCCGTCGACATCGATCACCGGAGACCCCGATGACCCTCCGGAAGTGCCCGACGCCGCCTGGTAGTAGAACGTGTTGAAGTCGTTGTACCCCTGCGGTCCGTACCGCGGCGCGTCCCGGTCCAGGCGCGCCAGGGTTCCCGCCAGGATCGAGAGCTTCTCTCCCGCGTCGTTTCCGATCACCCGGATTTCGGTCCCGACCCGAGCCCGCTCGGGTGCGAGCTCGAGTTCGGTCACCTCCATGAATTGCACGTCGTCGGGGTCGAACCGAAAGACCCCGAAGTCGTGGACCGGGTCGCGATACACGGCGCGAACTTCAACTTCCTCGTTATCGAGAAAGACGGCCTCCGCCACGACGGGCCCCGGGGTCACCACGTGCCGGTTCGTCAGGATGAGCCCCTGCTCCGCGTCGACCACGAAGCCCGTGGCCGTCTGGTAGCCCGCGGACCCGCCATCGAACGGTCGCGGAACACTGATCCTCAACTCGACCACGGCCGGTGCGACGCGATCGAGCGTGTTCTGCCAATCCGAGGCTCCCAGGCCCGCAGCAACCGCCGTGGCCAGCAACAGCGCTCCGATGTTCACTGGATTTCGTCTCCTTGGCACCGTCCGGGGGGCCCTCCCCCAAGGACCCTCAACCGCCGACACCGGTTCCCCGGTTTTGCCCCCGCGCCCCGGAAGGTTCCCTCAGGCCCCTCGCAGCGGGACGGGCACTTCGCGTAGCCGCCCCTGGAACGCGGGAGAGCCGAGGCGGTCTCCGTGACGCCCACTACCGGTCATCCTTCCGTCGCCCGAGCGTCGATTTCCCGAAGCATGTGGTCTCTCACCTGGTCGTAATCCGCGGGCAACTCGATCGGCGGGTTCGACAGCTGGGGTTCTACGTCCACCAGTCTCGACTCGTGGTAGCGGATCTTGAAATCGGCGAACTTCAGTCCGTGGGCGGTGGAAATCACGACCACCCGGTCGCTCTTCCGGATGGTGCCGTTCGCGATCAACTTATTGAGCGCCACCAGCGCCACGCCGGTGTGAGGACAATTGAAGAGACCCGTCCGATCGGCCTCTGCGCAGGCCTCGGCGATCTCGACCTCGCTCGCCTGCTCGACCACGCCGTCGTAACGTTTCAACGCGTCGACCGCCTTGGGCGCCGAAACCGGGTTCCCGATCTGAATCGCCGAAGCCACCGTGGGGCGAGCAGCAATCGGTTCGAAAACGCGAAAATCTCTCTGGTAGGACAGGTACAGGGGGTTCGCGGCCTCGGCCTGGGCGACACAGATTCGCGGCTTTCGGCGAATCAGCCCGAGTTCGAACATCATGTCGAGCCCCTTCGCCAGCGCCGAAACATTGCCCAGGTTGCCTCCCGGAATGATCAGCCAATCGGGCACTTCCCAGTCGAACTGTCGCACGATCTCGATTCCGACGGTCTTCTGCCCCTCGATCCGAAGGCTGTTCATCGAGTTGGCCAGGTAGACGCCGTCGTTCTCGGCCACCTTCCGTACGATTTCCATGCAGCCGTCGAAATCCGTGTTGAGCGCAAAAACGATGGAGCCGTTGGCAACCGGCTGGATCAACTGCGCCAGGGAAATCTTCCCCCGCGGCAGGAATACGATCGATGGAATCGCCGCCGCCGCGGCATACGCGGCGAGCGCCGCCGAAGTATCCCCCGTCGAGGCGCACGCCACCGCGGGGATGGACTTCCCGCGAGCCCGCATCTCGTTCACCATCGAAACGAGAACGGTCATGCCGAGATCCTTGAAGGATCCCGTGTGGGAGTTCCCGCACAACTTGATCCACAAATCCTCCACTCCGATCTGGCGGCCGTAGCGCTCGGCCCAGAAGAGGTTCGAGTGGCCCTCGTACATCGATACGACGTTGTCGTTTTCGACCTCGGGCAACACCCACTCCTTGAGCCCCCAGACCCCCGATCCGTAGGGCCAATCGTTGCGGTGCCCTCGGCCCTCGAACTTCTTTCTCCATTCGGCGGCCGAGGTCTTTCGGAGTTCGCCGAGATCGTGAACGACCTCCAGGAGTCCCCCGCTGCGATCGGAATAGACGACCTCGTCCAACGGGTATCGCTCGGAAGGATCCGCGAGGCTCTGGAACCAGGCGCGGTAATTCGGCTTCTCGACGTTTCCGTTCGTCATCCCACTTCCTCCTCGATCCGAAGCACGCGGGTCGGCGAAAGAACCTCGGGCCCGGTGTCGATCCTCTTGAGCGCTTCTCGAACTGCCGCCTCGGGGGAAGGATGCGTCCAGACCACCACCGTGACGGGCTCCCCGGTGGCGCTGGGGCCTCTCTGGATGACGGACTCGATTCCGATGCCGTGGTCCGCCAACCCGCCCGTCACGTGGGAGAGGACCCCGGGTAGGTCGACGACCTCGAAGCGCAGGTAGAGGCGGCCCTGGAGCTCTCCCAGGGGCAAGACACGGGGAGAGGACAAGTTCTGCTGGGGGTAGGAAAGAGGCGCTACCCGCCCCGCACTCTCGCGACACACCTCGCGGCCCAACTCCATGAGGTCCGCCACCACGGCGCTGGCCGTGGGCATCTCGCCGGCCCCCGCCCCGTAGTAGAGCGTCGACCCCACGGCGTCGCCGTCCACCAGGAAGGCGGTCAAGGCACCGTCCACCGCGGCCAGCATGCTGGATCGGGGAATCAGCGTCGGATGGACACGGGCCTCGATGCGACCCGGGTGGGAAGGCTCCTCCTTCGCGATCCCCAGCATTTTGATGCGGTAATCGAACTCCGCAGCAATTTCGAAATCCAGGGGAACGAGATGGCGAATCCCCTCGGTGGGAATGTCGTTGAAATCGAGATCGACCCCGAATGCCATGGCCGCGAGGAGACAAAGCTTGTGGGCGGCGTCGATTCCATCCACGTCAAAGGTGGGGTCCGCTTCGGCGTAGCCCAGGTCCTGGGCGCGCTTGAGCGCAATCTCGAAACTCTCGCCGGTCTTCTCCATTTCGGTGAGTACGTAGTTGGTCGTGCCGTTGAGAATTCCCTGGACCGAGTGAATGCGGTTGGCACACAACCCCTCCCGGAGCGAACGAAGAATGGGAATGCCTCCGCCGACACTCGCCTCGAAGGCGACGTCGACTCCGGCTGCGGCCGCAGCCCCGAAAATCTCGCGTCCGTGAAGCGCCAGAAGTGCCTTGTTGGCCGTCACGACGTGTTTCCCAGCGCGGATAGCCTCCAACGTAAAGCGTCGCGCGACGTCGTAGCCGCCGATGAGTTCCACGACGATGTCGACCTGCGGATCTTCGACCAAGCCCTGGGCATCCGCGTCGAAAACGATTCCGTCCAGGTTCACGCCCCGGTCGGTTTCCGTATCGATGTCGGCGATGCGAATGAGTCGCAGCGGCGCCCCCATCCGTTCCGCGATCAGGTCGCCATTCTGGCGCAACACGCGAGCGACTCCCGTGCCGATGGTCCCGAGACCAATCAGGCCAACTCCCACCCCGTCCTTTTTTCGATTCTTCGGCATTGCGTCTCTCTGAACTCCGATGACCTTCTAGACTTCGGCGCTGCGAAGGAAACGGCGGATTCCGCGGACGGCCTGGCGAATCCGATGCTTGTTCTCTACCAGGGCAAACCGGACGTACCCCTCGCCCCATTCCCCGAACCCCACTCCCGCCGAAACGGCCACCTTCGCTTCCAGGAGCAGGCGCTTGGAAAATTCAAGGGAGCCCATCGCCTGGAAGGGCTCGGGAACGCGAGCCCATACAAACATCGTCGCCTGGGGCTTGTCGATCTTCCAGCACCCCGGGCCCTCCAGCGAGAGGCCGTCGACCAGTGCGTCCCGGCGCTCACGATAGACGTTGACATTCTCCTCGACGCAGTCCTGGGGCCCACGGAGGGCGGCGATCGCCCCGATCTGGATGGCCTGGGGCATCCCGTAGTCGAGATAACTCTTGATCCGGGTCAACGCGTGGATCATTTCGCGGTTGCCGCAGGCAAACCCGACCCGCCAACCCGCCATCGAATGACTCTTGGACAGGGACACGAATTCGATGGCCACCTCCTTGGCCTCGGGAATTTCGAGGATGCTCGGAGGCTTGTACCCATCGAAACAGATCTCCGCGTAGGCAAAATCGTGGAG
>JAZAOF010000159.1:0-7199 GCA_036228265.1 Myxococcota bacterium
CTCCACAAGGAACCCCTCGAGTTCGACGCCTTGCCCCTCGCCCAGAGGAACTACAAGACATGAAGTTTGATCTCGAAATCTGGCGGCAGAGCGACGGCGAAGACCCCGGCGGCTTCATCCGATACCAGGTCGAGGACATCAGCCCGGACACATCGTTTCTCGAGATGCTCGACATCCTCAACGAAAACCTCACTTCGCGCGGCGACGACCCGGTCGCCTTCGATTCCGACTGCCGCGAGGGCATCTGCGGGATGTGTTCTCTCGTGATCAACGGCGAAGCACACGGCCCGAAACGCGCGACCACCACCTGCCAACTCTACATGCGGCACTTCGACGACGGAGCATCCATCACCATTGAGCCCTGGCGCTCGCGGGCCTTCCCGGTGGTTCGCGATCTCGCGGTAGACCGCTCCGCCTTCGACCGCATCATGCGGGCCGGAGGCTATGTCACGGTTCACTCCGGGCCCAAGCCGGACCCGAACGACATCCCGGTCGATCCCGCGATCACGGAGAAGGCCATCGATGCAGCCACCTGCATCGGATGCGGCGCCTGCGTCGCGGCTTGCCCCAACGGTGCCGCCATGCTCTACACCGCAGCGAAGGTTTCCCACCTCTCGCTGCTGCCCCAGGGTCAACCGGAGCGCTACGAGCGGGTCCAGAAGATGGTCGACCGGATGGAGAAGGAAGGCTTCGGGAGTTGCCGAAATTACGGCGAGTGCGAAGCGCAGTGCCCGAAGGAAATCAGTATCGATTTCATCGGACGCATGAACCGCGACCTCCTGCGCGCTTCGGTACTCGAGCCGATCGACCTGCGCGGCGACATGGAAACCCAGTAGCTTCCGCCGCCGACCGATAAGCGCCTCAACGGTGCGGGTGCGCCATCTTTTCGGGGCGAACGAGTTCATCGAACTCGTTCCCGTCGAGGAACCCCAGGGAAACGCAGGCCTCTTTCAAGGTGGTTCCGTCCTCCTGGGCTTTGTGGGCGATCTGTGCGGCCTTGTCGTAACCGATGTGGGGCGAGAGAGCGGTCACGAGCATCAGGGATCGGTCGACCAACTCGGCAATTCGATCGCGGTTGGCCTCCAGCCCTTCGACGAGAAACTCGCGGAAGTCGGAACACGAGTCGGAAATCAGCGCCACCGAGTGGATCAAATTCGCAGCCATCAGGGGTTTGAACACATTGAGTTCGAAGTTTCCCTGGGACGCAGCCATTCCGATAGCCACATCGTTTCCCATGACCTGCACGGCAACCATGGTCATGGCTTCGCACTGGGTCGGGTTGACCTTGCCCGGCATGATGGAAGAGCCGGGCTCGTTGGCCGGAAGGCTCAGCTCGCCGAGTCCGGAACGAGGGCCGGAACCCAGCCATCGGACGTCGTTCGCGATCTTCATCATCGCTCCGGCGAGAACTCGTAGAGAACCGGACATGGCGGCCATGGCGTCATGCGCCGCCAACACCGCAAATTTGTTGGGCGCGGACTCGAAGGCCATCCCCGTTTCTTCGGCGAGGATCGAAGCGCAACGGTCACCAAATCCCTTCGGCGTATTCAGGCCCGTTCCAACAGCGGTGCCACCGATCGCGAGCTTCTGCAGCGCGGGGAGCGCCGCCTCGACCCCCTGGAGGGCGGCGTCCAGTTGCGCGACGTAGCCCGAGAACTCCTGTCCCAATGTAAGCGGAACCGCATCCTGGAGATGCGTGCGACCGATCTTCACGATGCTCTCGAATTTTCGACTCTTCGCATCCAGGGCGTCCCGCAGAGCCGACACCGCCGGGACGAGGCGATCGCGTACGGCGCGCGCGGACGCGACGTACATCGCGGTCGGAAAGGTGTCATTGGACGATTGCGAGCAGTTCACGTGATCGTTGGGGTGAATCGGATCCTTGCTTCCGCGCTCTCCTCCCGCGAGCTCGATGGCCCGATTCGAGATCACCTCGTTGACGTTCATGTTCGTCTGAGTCCCGCTACCGGTCTGCCAGATCCGAAGCGGAAATTCCGCATCCAGTTTTCCGGCGATCACTTCCTCCGCCGCCTGCACGATCCAGTCCGACCGGCTTTGATCGATCGCACCTAGTTCGAGATTGGCGATGGCCGCCGCTTTCTTCAGAAGGGCCAGCGAGTGGACGACCTCGATCGGAATGCGGTCCCGCTCGGCGGAGCCGATCGAAAAATGAAGAAGCGAGCGCTGGGTCTGGGCCCCCCAGTACGCCTCGGACGGCACCTCGATCTCGCCCATGCTGTCGGTCTCGGTACGAAACTGCTGGCTCACGACCCGCCCTCCTCCATCGTCCGACATCAAGCGTAACAGCACCCCCTGTCAAATGCCCCATGGGGAATGCCGCCCCCCGGTTGTGAATTGGCGTATGCTTCGCCCGACCGACTGTCCGGCGAGAAGAGGAACCGATGCATCGCTCCCCCCCCTGGTTACTCGCCGCACTTCTATGGACCCTCGTCGCGTGCCAGATCCACCACCCCCAGCTGGGCCCGAATGTCGAACAACTCGATCGGGAGCGCGAACAACTGGATCATTTCGTTGCTGCGCAAAAGCCGCTGCCGGAACGCGAAGACCGCGCGGCGCGGGAGGCGTGCACCCGGGAAATCGAAGCGAGAGACGCTCACGACAGCGACCCGGCCTGGGATCGGTCGAAAATGGATGCCGCCGTGCGGGAATGCGTAAACGCGCGCCAACCCAACGGACCTCCCGACCCAACGGAATAAAAATCGACCCAACCGCCGGAGACCCGCCCTTGGCTGTCCACACGATGGTTCCCGTTCTTGCCCTGGCCTTTGCCCTGGGCGCCGCACCACCCCTCGCCTTCGCCGATGCCGCACCGGGCCTGGACCCGGACGTGGCCCTTCCACCGACTTCCGCGAGCGAAGCCAAAGACCCGCAAACGATCCCGGAGACCGAAGCCGACGGAGCGGCCGAGCCCTTCGCCGAGCCGCCGGCACACGACGAGGACATGCCTCCCCTGACAGGAGACGAGATCTACCAGAAGGTTCTCGACAACCGGTTCAACTCCTACCAGCAGAGCCTCCTCATGGAATCGGGCGATCGAAGCGGAAATACCGACCGCGTGGAAATGTCCGTCAAGTACATGAGTACCCGAGAGTCCAGCAAACGAGTGCTCTCGAAGAGCATCGCGAAATACCACGCACCGATGGACGTGCGGCACATGGGCTACCTGGTCATCAACAAGGCCAAAGGGGTCGACGACCAATTCGTGTACATGCCCAGCAACAGACGCGTAAGACGAATCAACCTACGTGGCGAATCGATTGTCGGAACCGATTTCAGTCTGGAGGACATCATCCCCCGAGAGTTCGAGGACGCCGCCTACCTCCGACTTCCCAACGAAACCGTGGAGGGCGTCGATTGCTACGTCGTCGAGGTCACACCCCACGAGGAAACCGACTCCGAGTACTCGAAATTCGTTGCCTCCATCGACAAGGAAACATTCGTTCCGATCAAGAATGTCTACTGGGACGACAAGGGCGTCAAGATGAAAGAACTCGTGACCTCTCCCGAATCGATCACCCGCTTCGAAGACGTCGACAAGAGCGGACCGCGCACCGTCTGGGTCGCTCTTCACTCCCGCGTAGACAACCTGAAACTCAACACCTACACGACACTGGACATCGAAAAGTTGAAGGCGAACCCGGGACTGGGCAAGCGGGACTTCAGCGAGCGCAACCTCACCGCCGGGCGCTGAAAATCCCCTCTCGTTATCAGTCCACCGGGAGTGCCACGTGGGCCGTCCCCACCACCCGCGTTTCGTTGGACTCGTTGACGATGGTGAGGTCAATTTCCACCGTCCGACTCTCGTCGTCGGTGGCGGTGACGACTCCACGACAAACCGGGTCGGAATCGACGAGTACCGGGGCTCGAAAAATCGTGTCGATGCGAAGAATATTTGCTTCTGGACACCATCGATGAACCAGTGATGCGAGCAAGCCCTGGCTCATGATCCCGGGGACAATCGCCGCAGGGAGTCCCTCCTTCCGGGCACCCTCGTGATCGATGAACCGTGCCGCTGGCATGTAGGCCGCATCGTGGGCGAAGCGGTAAACCACGGGCATCGAGACGTCCGGATGAAGATCGGGGAGTTCGTCTCCCAGTTCGACCTGTGAAAAAAGCCGCCGCTTGCCATCGCTCACGAGAGTTTTTCCTCGGGTTGCAGTACACGCCGCCAGTCGACGACCGAAACGCGATCGCCGTTCTGGTTCTCGAAAATCATGCGGTGGACGATAAAGAGCATCGGTCCCGAACGCCCCGTCTTCGGGTAGATATCGGCGATGTGACTCCGGGCCGTCAAGACGTCCCCGGGGCGCACGGGAGCGTGGATTTCGACGCTCTTTCCGGCGTCGAAGCCGGGGCCCCGGCCAATTTGCGGAAAACCCTTTGGGAAAGCTCGCCGCCCCAAGAATTTCGCGGTGAAGGTCGCGGGCGCCTGGAAATCCGGATCTCCGGGGTCCGTGAATCGAGGCGCGGTCTCTCCGCAGGTTTCGGCCCAGGCGACCATTTCCTCGCCGGACATCTCGAATTCGACGACATCGAATTCAAGCCCTACCCAATCTTCTTTCAGTTTTTCGACATCCACGATTCCGCCTCAAATCGCCCCGACCGGAGCGCGCTGACCAGTTGCTCGATGCTATGTACCGAATCTTCAAAACGCGTGACACAGCGACCGATGTGACTCACGATATGCGAGTCGCTCCCGCCGATCCCCCCGTAGCCTCGCTTTCGCGCCAACTCCAGGGAGGCTTCATCCTCTCCCGACCGACTCCCCCCGTTGAAGACCTCGATCCACTGGACGCCTTCGACATCCCCCCGAGCCTCGATGTGCGCACACAACCCGACACGAGGTCGCCCGGGGTGACAGGGCACCGCCACGGCGCCACACCGTTGGCTCTCCTCGAGAACATCGGCGAGAGGCAGGTCGATCCGTGCAAAATCAAACGCGTGAAGAAGATCGGGAGTGACCCCAAACACCAGCACGTGCCCATAGTCAGTTTCGACTTCGCTCGCCTTGAGGATCACCATCCCGAATTCGTCCTCGATCGCCCGGTAATCCGACTCCCCGTCGAATTGCCGATGCTCGGTGAGCACGAAGCCGTCCAGCGGAATCTCCCGCTTGCGGATCCACTGGCAATAATTTTCGACCCGGGCCTTGGCGTCATCGGACTTGATCGAATGGGTATGGAGATCGAGAATCATGCGGGCCGAAACCTTGGAACCGCCAGGCCGTTCGCACACGGTGCAAAGTCGACCACTACGTCCTGTGCGACCTCGACCGCTTCCGGATCGCAACCCACGATGTGCGTCATGATGCGCGGACCTTCTTCGAGTTCGACATAGGCCAGGACATACGGACACGCCTGGCGAAAGGCCGGCATCTGGTTCTGGTAGGTCACGGTAAAGGTGTAGACATGGCCGCGCCCACTCGCTGCAAAGTGCTCGATCGCGCTAGAGAGACAATGCGCACAGATCGCCCGGGGACGGTGTTGGACACGGCCGCAATCGAGACAGCGCTGAAGGACGAGTTCGCCCCGAGCCGCCCCTTCCCAATAGCCCGAGGTTTCCCAGTTGGCCGTCGGCTCGGGATGTTCGAATTTTTCGCCCATCACGCTTTCTCCAGCACAAGGGTGGCCCCGCTGTGCATCGTGCCGAGGGTGCCCCCGGTTCCGTGAACCAGGCCCAGGCGTGCGTCGCCCACCTGCCGGTCTCCCGCTTCGCCGCGCAACTGCCGAACGGCTTCGATCACGAGAAAGATCCCCCGCATGCCGGGATGGTTCGAAGAAAGGCCGCCTCCATCGGGGTTGATCGGGAGATCGCCACCGATTTCGATGCGCCCCCCCTCCACGAAGGCTCCTCCTTCTCCGGGTTTGCAGAAACCGAGATTTTCGAGCGTGAGAACCACCGTGATCGTAAAGGAGTCGTAGATCGTGCAGAAATCGATATCCCCGGGACCAACCCCAGCCATCTGGAGAGCGTTTTGCCCCGACTGCCGAGCGGCCATGGTCAGGAGATCCGGCGAGCCGGTCTCCTGGTGGGCCACCGCCTCGCCGCAACCGCGGAGAAGAACCGGGGGCTTCGCAAGGTCCCGTGCACGTTCGGCACTCGTCACCACGACCGCCCCGCCTCCGTCGCTGATGATGCAGCAGTCGAGAAGGTGCAACGGCGAGGAAATCACCCGGCTCTCCAGGACATCCTCCACCGAAATCGGTTTGCGCATCTTGGCCTCGGGATTGAGCGCGGCATGGCGCCTCATGGCCACGGCCACCTGGGCCAACTGCTCGGAAGTCGTTCCGTACTGGTGCATGTGACGCTGTGCGACGAGGGCATAGCTGCCGACGGTCGTCATGCCGTAAGGAGAAACGAAGGAGGCCACCGGATCTCGACCTCCTCCCAAGCCGGTCCCAATCGCCATCGCGTTGGACGCCGCTGTACTCCCGTAGAGAATCAGCGCAACGTCACACAGACCGGCGTGTATGGCCGCCGCGGCGTGCGCCACGTGCGCGACGAACGAGGATCCCCCGATATTGGTGCCGTCGAGGTAGCGCGGCTTCATGTCGAGGTACTCCGCGAGACCGACGACGCCCATGGGCCCCATCGAAATCCCAGCCGCAAACAAACCGTCGACGTCCCCGATCGCCAGGCCGCAATCGGCGAGTGCCCCCCGAGCGGACTCGGCCATGATCTGCGACTCGCTCTTCTCGGGGGCCCAGCGCGTCGGATGTTCGCAAATCCCGGCGACGGCGATCGAACCGGAAAGGGTCACGAGCCCAGGCCCTCCAGGAAGGCGCCGATCCGCGCCGCCAACATTTCGGGCTGCTCGATGGGAACCATGTGGCCTGCATCGGGGATCACGTCGAGTTGAGCTCCGGGCAGAATCTCTGCCAACTGCTCGCTCCCTGTTTTCAAGGGCGCAAGCTCGTCCGCCCCGTGAACGACCAGGGCCGGAGCATCGATCTCCTGGAGTCGCTCGCCCCCTGTCCAATCGCGACAGGCCAGCAGGTCGCCATACATGACACGCGGGTCTGTCTTGACGTCTTCCATGAAGCCCCGGTGCACGATGGCATCGGGGGTCGCAGGCGAATAGACCGCTCGTTCGAATCGGCGGCGGTCCTTTCCCTCGGTCACCCGGCGAAGTCCGTCGAGCATGAAATCCGGCACTCCGAAGGTCGCGGGCGTGGAAC
>JAZAOF010000160.1:0-12933 GCA_036228265.1 Myxococcota bacterium
CACGGGCTTTTCCCAGTACGTGGATCGGCGCTGGGGCACTCCCCTGAGTTGCGGAACGACGCTGGGAAACCTCCTGGACGAAGCGGTCCGGGCCCCCATGGTCTACAAGAAACTCGTCGGGATGCAGATGCTGGTGGAGGGCCTGGCCATGGGAGCCTTCGCCTTCATTCACTCCAACACCGAGGATGCCGTCCTGAAGCGACTCGTCCAGTTGGTGATGGCCGACGAAGCCTTCCATCACCGCTTTGGGAAGATCTGGGCCGACAAGACCGTCCCCAGCCTCTCCGAGGAGGAGCACGAAAAGGTCGAAGATTGGGCCGCGGAGTGCTTCCAGACCCTGCTCTTCAACCTCGTCAACGCCGAGCAGAAGCAGGAGATCTACGCGGAGTTCGGTCTCGAGTGGCAGTGGGTTCGGTCCGCGGTCATGGAGGCCTTCGGCGAAGAAGATCGCCGAGATTCCATGCGCGACAGTACGAACATCTTCCGAGTCCTGATCAAGACGCTACTCAAGGCGGGGATCATCACCGAGCGCACGCGGCCGATCTACGCCGCCTGGGTCAACATGCGGGAACTCGATGCCGAAGACGACGCGGTCGTCGGAAGTGAACTGGCGGACGCCACCGTGGCCGAACTGAGCGAGATCAACCGCGGCCGCAAGAAAATTGGACGCATTCTTCAATCTCGCTGAGCCCCCTCGCGCCCAATAACCTCCCCGGAGAGATCCATGTCTTCCCCTCACCGTGAAACCCGTGCCTTCGAAGCGGCCCAGGGCCTGAAACTCACGGCCGACTGTTTCGGAAACCCCGGCGCCCCCCCGGTACTGCTCTTTCACGGGGGAGGCCAGACTCGCCACGCCTGGGGAGGAACCGCGGAAGCGCTCGCCCGGGAGGGCTGGTACGCCGTCAGTTGTGACTTGCGCGGCCACGGCGACAGCGACTGGTGCGACGAAGGCCGCTACTACTTCGGAGACTACGGGGCCGACGCCGTGGCCATCGCCGCGCAATTCGATTCACCGCCGGTCCTGGTCGGGGCCTCCCTGGGCGGCATCGCCTCGCTGTGGGCCGTGACCCAGGCCTCCGAACGGCCCCTGGCCGCGGGGCTCGTCCTCGTCGACATTGCGACCCGCATGGAATCCGACGGGGCTCAACGAATCCGCAAGTTCATGACCGCACAGCCGGAGGGCTTTGCCAGCCTCGAGGAGGCGGCCGATGCCATCGCGGCCTACAACCCCCACCGAAAGCGGTCGGGCGACCTCAAGGGACTCGAGAAGAACCTCCGCCGGGGAGAAGACGGGCGCTACCGCTGGCATTGGGATCCCCGTTTCATGGAAGGGCGCGATTTCAATCGTTCAAAATCCGACCTCCAGAAACTCGACGACGCCGCGGGTCGACTGGAGCTTCCCGTTCTACTCGTCCGCGGACGAATGAGCGACCTGCTCAGCGAGGAAGGCGCGCGCCACTTTCTCGACCGCGTTCCCCACGCTCATTTCGCCGATGTCTCCGGCGCCGGTCACATGGTGGCCGGAGATCGGAACGATGCCTTTACCCGCTCCGTGGCGAATTTCCTCCGAGAGGAAGTTCGCCCCGAGCCCCTGAACGCCTGAAACACCTGTCGACTGGAGGAGAAACCGATGTCCGATCGAGTCACCATCGCCATCGAAGACGGAATCGCGGATGTTCGCCTTTCGCGCCCCGAGAAGATGAACGCCCTTGATCCGGCCATGTTCGTCGGCCTCAGCGAAGCCGGGAAACAGTTGATGGACGACCCGAGCCTCCGAGCCGTCGTGCTCTCCGGCGAGGGCAAGGCCTTCTGTGCTGGGCTCGACTTCATGAGCTTCCAGGGCATGGCCTCCCGGCCCGAAGGCGAAAAAGCGGAGAAGGCGCCCGGCCTCCTCGAAACCGCCGGAACCCCGCACACGTCCTTTGCCCAGTACGCCGCCTGGGTCTGGAACCAGGTTCCGGTCCCCGTGATCGGAGCGATCCACGGCGTCGCCTTTGGCGGCGGGATCCAGATTGCCCTGGCCACCGACATCCGCTTTGCGACGCCCGACACGCGGTTCTCGGTCATGGAAATCAAGTGGGGCCTGATCCCGGACATGACCGGAACACAAACCCTTCGACATCTCGTCCCCCTCGATGTCGCCAAGGAGTTGACCTTTACCGGTCGTGTTCTTTCGGGAACCGAGGCAGCCGAACTGGGACTGGTCACGCACGTCTGCGACGACCCGCGCAAAGAGGCCTTTGAACTCGCACGGGAAATCGCGGGGCGCTCTCCCTCGGCCATCCGCGCGGGCAAACGCCTCCTCGATACCAACTGGAACGTCTCTCGCGAGGAGGGACTACGACTCGAAGCGGAAATCCAGCGCAGCCTGATCGGGCGGCCCAACCAGGTCGAGGCGGTAAAGGCCAACGTCGAGAAGCGCGCACCCCAGTTTCACGACCCGGAATGATCCCGAGGCCACCCGAGCCGTCATGAGCCCGGGGCGACGCCCACCCGGGCGTTGGGAACAAAGAGCGCCTCTCCGTTCACCCGGAACGCCGCAATGGCCGACTGCGCTTCGGGAGAAAGAAGCCACTGGATGAATTGATGCGCGGCCTCGGCATTCACGTGGGGATGGCGCTCCGGGTTCACGGCAATCACCGAGTAGGGGTTGCGAAGGCGCGGTTCGCCCTCGACAACGATATCCAGGTCTCCGCGATTCTTGAAGGAAAGCCAGGTTCCGCGATCGGAAAACGCGTAGGCGTTCATAGCCACCGCGGTGTTGAGTGTCCCCCCCATCCCTCTTCCGACCTCGCGGTACCAGGTGCCCGAAGCCCCCGAAGGGTCGAGATTGGCCGCTTTCCACAGCCGGAGTTCGGCCTTGTGGGTGCCCGAATCATCGCCCCGGGAAACGAAGGGCGCTTCGACCGCGGCAATCTTCTTGAGTGCCCGGGCGACATCGCTCTCCCCGCGAATGCCCGCCGGGTCTTCGGCCGGCCCGACGACCACGAAATCGTTGTACATCACGTCGAAGCGCTCGGTGCCATACCCCTCGGCGACAAAACGATCCTCGGAGATCCGATCGTGGACCAACAGCAGGTCGGCATCTCCCGCGCGAGCAATCCGAACAGCCTGGCCGGTCCCCACGGCCACCACGCGAACTTCGGTCCCGGTCTTCTTCTCAAAGAGCGGAAGGATGGCTTCGTACAGCCCGGAGTTCTCGGTGGAGGTCGTCGAAGCCAGGACAAGGGGGGTCGAATTCTCGGCCCAGCCGGCGCTGGCCAGGACGAGGACTCCAAGAACAACCGGGAGGAGGAACCTCACCAGGAAAGTTCTCCTTCGAGAAAGGCTCGGCCCTCGCGCGAGCCAGGGGACTCGAAAAAATCGGCGGCCGGCGAAACCTCGAGCAGGCGACCGGCACAAAAAAACAACACGTCCTCGGCGAGGCGCCGCGCCTGGCCCAGGTCGTGGGTCGTCATCACGATCTTCGTGCCCGATGCACCGATCTCCCGGATCAGGTCCTCCACCCGGCGTGTCGCCGGGGGATCCAACGCCGCCGTCGGTTCATCGAGAAACAGGACCTGGGGACGAATCGCCCAGGCACGCGCAAGGGCCAGCCTCTGCTGCTCTCCCGCCGAGAGAACCCGCGCGCGACGATCGGCGATGGATTCGAGGCCGGTCTGGGCCAGCACCTCACGAGCCCGCTCACGTCGGCGGCCTCGCGGTTCGCCGTGGAGGGCGAGTGCGTACTCGACGTTCGCCCGCGCCGACCGGCGCAACAGAACGGGTTGTTCAAACACCATGGTCTGTTCCAGGCGATTTTCTACCCGCCAGGCCACCCGGCCGGAACTGGGCCGGAGCAATCCCTGGGCCAGGCGAAGGGTCAAACTCTTCCCCGAACCGTTTGGCCCCAGGATCACCGTGCGCGGACCGGCCTCGAGACGAAACGAGACTTCTTCGAGAAGAGACTGGTCCCCCACGCGGTAGCCCACGCTTTTAAATTCGAGGGGCAGGATGGCCGGTCCCGGCTCGATGCGACTCATGAATCGTGCCCCCGGGCGTATTCCGCGGCGAGAGACGCCGCCGCGTTAACGGCCAGCGCCAGTCCAAGAAGAACCAATCCCAGTGCCAAGGCCAACGCCAGGTCGCCCTTGCTCGTTTCCAGGGCAATCGCGGTGGTCATCACGCGCGTCGCGTGGGCAATGTTCCCTCCCACGATGATCACGGCACCCACCTCGGCGATGGCACGGCCGAACCCCGCGAGCAACGCGGTTACCAGTTGAAACCGTCCGTCCCACAGGAGAGTAGGAATCGCGCGCAAGGGCCCCGCTCCGAGCGAACGCAGCTGAAACTCGTACTCCTCCCAGAGATCCTCCATGACCTGCCGAGTAAGGGCCGCCACGATCGGTGTAATCAGTACGAATTGCGCGACGACCATGGCCGTCGGGGTAAACAACCAACCGAGGTCTCCCAGCGGACCCGAACGGGAGAGAACCAGATAGACCAGGAGGCCAATCACCACGGGCGGCAGCCCCATGAGCGCGTTGAGGAGAACGATCGCGCCTCGTCGGCCCGGAAATCGAAACAACGCAACGGCTCCACCGAGCGGCATCCCCACCGCGGCGGCCAACACCAGCGCCCCCAGGCTGACCTCCAGGCTCAACCCAACGATTTCCAGCAGGACCGGATCGAGAGAGACGATCATGCGGAACGCCGTCGCAAAGGCCTGGGTCACGTCCTCCATGGGCGCCGAAGAGTGCCCCCTCCGCCCGCACCCCGCAAATCCCGTCCGGGCCTAGGGCGCCGCCGGCCAACCCGCCCGAACCCGCAGTCTCTCCAGGGCCGCCTCGAGCGCCTCGGCCTCGCGTTCGGCTCTCCATTCGCCCAGCACGCGAAGTCTCACCTCTTCGAGCTCCGGGGAGCGCTCCGGGGAGCGCTCGTGAACCCAGACCAGGGAGTGGCCGTAACTCGTGGGCACCGGACCCGTCCAACGACCGGGTTCGAGTGCGAAGGCCCGGGCGGCAAAATCCGGTCCCAGTCGGCCCGCCAACTCCCGGGCCGAGAGCGAGGGGAGTTTCCGCGGCAGCGGAAGTGGATCCCCTCGGAGTGCGCGGCCGTCGCCCTCCCCGCGACGAATTTGGGCGAGAGCCTGGGCCGCGGCCTCCGCCTCATCGAAGTGGATCTGCTCGAGACGAACCCGGGCTGGGATCGCAAATCGCTCCCCCTGGTCCACGAGGTAGGCCTGGAGTTCCGCGGTCCCGGGTTTCACGATGGGCGTTTCGGAAACCAGGACCCGGCGCATTCGCTCCACCAGGCGTCGACGAACCACGACGTCTTCGCGGTCCAGGCCGAGATCCAACGCCTGGCGGTACAAGGCCTCGTCCTCCAGGCTGGTTTCGGGCTCGAGAAAACGCATGTTTCGAATCAAGCGCTGTCGGACGACCGCGTCGTTGCGGTCAAGACCGCGGCGCAGGGCTTCGCGGTAGAGGATTTCCTCGTCGCGTTGGCCCGGGGCCACTTGTTCCATCGAGTCCAATCCGTCGAGGGCGGAACTCATGGGAGACCCCTCCGAGAGAAGGGTTTTCTGCACCAGGAACAACAGTCCCCCCAGGAGAAGGAAGTGCCAGGCCGCGTAGCGCCGTCGGGTCACGGCGTGTACCAGATCGGAGACGTCCAGGCGCGCTCCTGCACCGACCGCCGCGTGTCCGGGGCGCAGCAGGGTTCAAAGCCCGTCGTCACCGACCCGGGATCGGCACAGTCGCTCCCGGCCTCGTTGCACACCCAGGTACTCCACCGGCAACTGGGGTTCTCCAGGACCCGGGCGTAATACACGGCGGACTGACTGGGCTGGAAGCCGGGATCTCTCCACACCGTGCAGAGGCTTTCGGCGCCCTCTCCGCTCACGCGACACGAATCCAGATCCACCGTCGCGTCGCTATCGGGGTCGCCTGCAATGTCGAAAACAGCCTCGCGCGCCTCACCTTCTTCGACCCAGACCTTCACGACCTGCAGGCGTTGCAGAAGACCACCCGGGTGACCGGGCGTGCCCGGATCGCGCAGGGCCGAGACGGCAAAGACGGGTGCCCCGCCCTCCTCCCGCGGAGGCAGGTCGCCCCCCATCGGAACGCCGCGCGCGTAGCCCGTCTCGACGAAGTCGGAACCTCGACAAAGATCCTCCGGCAGATCCCATCCCCCAAAGAACCGAACGCGCATCCGGGGACCACTCGTGCCGTAGGTCTCGCGTCGCTCGAACGCGGCGTAGAGCGCGTCACGCGAATTCTCCTCGGACCACGCGACCGCCAGGCCGCCCGGATTGTATTCAATGGGGTCGAGCAGGCCTGCGGGAAGGCGCTTGCCGACCGCTACCCCCGCGCCCCCGTGACCGGGATAGTTGTCTTCCATCACCAGCCCGGGGGTCCCAAGGTGGGTGTCCGTGCTCGCAAGGATTCCGAGCTTGAAGGGGTTGGCGCCCAACCGGTCCTGCTGAACAAGCCCCTCGCCCAGGATGGGACGCACGAAATTGGACGCCACGGGCTCCTCTCGAAGAATCCCGACGAACCGGGCAAAGAAGGTGTCGTAATCCAGCGATTCAAAATCGCAAAGCTCGTCGGCGGCACTGGTCGCCACGCTGCACTCCGAAGCCCCCTTGTGCTGCATGATCTCGACGAGCGGCTCGTTGCGAATTCGCTTTCTCGCGTCCTCCGAGCGCAGGGGCTCCCCCTCGGCATTCCGGCTTTCGAACATGACGCCGCCGCTGAGGTTTGAGTTGTGCGGAATGGCCAGGACCTCGCAGCCCGGGAGCCCCTGGCGGCATTCCGACTCCAGCGAATCCCAAAGCTGCCAGGCCGTCGTCGCCTCGACGGCGCTGGTGGGAAGCGCGGGAACGACCGCATTTCGAAAGACGACATTCCGATGCATGTTCGTGGGCCCCCCGGTCCACTCGTACGCCACGAAGGGGGTGAATCGACACTCCGGGGCCGGGTCGTAGGCCTCCGCGGCCGCGTCCTGCATCTCTTTCCACGGTCCCGCGGCCGCGGACCGGCAGCGTTCCCCCCCCTCGTCTCCGCAGAACCGGTGCCGAACGGGGTTCGCGGTCCCCCCCACGCGCCCGTTCATGAAGAAAAAAGCCAGCCGCGGCCAACGTCGATACATCGCACAGATCAGCGAGTCGTAGCCCTCGGCACCGGGCGTCGTACAAAGATAGGTCTCCCCGAAGAGCTCGGCGTGATCCGTCACTGCGGCAAAATCGAGCGGACGGCGCAGCTGGGCCTGGCGCTCCGGAACTCCATCGCCTCCCCAGGGCTGGATGCCCAGGGGCGCCCCGCGCGCAAACGAAGAGGCCTCGCGCGGAGTTGTTCGCGTTCCCTGGGTACTGGCATCGAGCGAATAGCGGGTATGGACGTGCAGATCGCCGAAGAAGGGATTGCGCAGGGCGTCGTAGTGTTCGCAGCGCGTCCGATCTTCGGTGCGCTCGAACGAATCCTCGCCAAAGGTCGGCAAGGCAAGCCCCCCCAGCAGCCCCCCCGCAGCGAGGAGATTTCTAATCCAGTATTTCGAGAACATTGGCTTGCCTCGCTGTACTCGACATCGGCGTGGTGTAGATCGGGAAAAGCGAGGCCACCGCCAGGATCAGCGCGATACCTCCAACCACCCATCCTTGAAAGCGCTCCCCCGCAGAGCGACGCACGAGGCGGATGACGAGTCCTGTCGCGAACCAGAGCAACACCGAAAAGACGACACACTGAACGAGGACAACCGCCAGGGCGACCGCCATGAGACCCTCCACCCCGTCGACGAAACCCAGCACGCTCATCAAGCCCGCCAGTGCGGAAAGCCGCAGGAGCGGAGCCCAGGCCACTCCCCCCATGAGAAAGAAAGGAATGGGAAGAAGCAGGAAGAAGACCCCAAAAAGCAGAATGGTCGCGGCTCGTTCAGACATCGTGGCGGAGTCTAGGAAATTGCGGCGCCCGCGGAAGATCAGACCAGCAGGGTGGCGGGATTCGACAGCGTCGCGACCAGATCGGCGGCGAAACGCGCCGCGAGAGCCCCGTCGATGACGCGGTGGTCGTACGAGAGCGACAGCGGAAGCATCTGCCTCGGTTCAAAGGCCCCCTCGCCTTCCCCGTCCCCCGGGCACCAACTGGGCCGGACCGCGGTCCGCGAAACGCCCAGGATCCCAACCTCCGGGGCGTTGACGATGGGCGTAAACGCCGTCCCGCCAATTCCGCCCAGGCTGGAAATCGTAAAGACGGAGCCCTGGAGATCCTTCATTCCCAGTTTTCGATTCCGGGCTCGCTCTGCCGTGTCGGAAAGTTCCTCGGCGAGTTCGAAGATCGATTTGCGGTCGACGTCGCGGATGCAGGGCACGACGAGGCCCTCTTCCGTGTCGACCGCGATGCCGAGGTGGTAGAAGTTCTTGCGAACGAGGCTTTGACCGCCCGGGGCCAGCGACGAGCGGAAATCGGGAAAGCGTCGCAATGCGATCACCACCGCCTTCATCACGAACAACAGCGGCGAAAGTCGCAGCCCACGTGCCTTGGCCACATCGGCCCGCGATTTTCGAAAGATCTCGAGGTCCGTGATGTCCGCTTCATCGTGCTGGGTCACGTGCGGAACGTTGAGCCAGCTGCGATGGAGGTTCGTCGCGGAAACACGGCGGATCTTGCTGAGAGCCACCTCCTCCACGGGGCCAAACTTCGCGAAATCGATCTCCGGGACCGGCGGGATCCCGCTCCCGCCACCCGCCATCCGGTCGCGCACGTGCCCCTTCACATCCTCGAGAACGATTCTCCGCGCCGGACCACTGGGCGCGGTCTCCGAAAGATCCACACCCAGTTCCCGGGCAAAGCCCCGGACCAGGGGGCTCGCGTGGGGGCGGTCTCCCGCGGGTTCGGACACTGGAGGAAGCGACGGCGCGGGCCGCGGGGTGGGACTCGGCGGTGGCGACCCCTCGGCGGCGGCCTCCTCCAGGGGTGGTTGCGGCTGCGGTGGCGCTTGCGGAGAGACCACCGCCTCGGATTCCGGCGGTGCCGCCGACGACTCGTCGCCCGGCGCCCCCCCCGGCTCCGCGCTGCCCTCGCTCACCGCGATGACGACGACGAGGCTTCCCTCGGAGACCCGGTCTCCCTCGGAAACCCTCAATTCGCCGACCACCCCGCTGACCGGCGACGGGATCTCCATCGTCGCCTTGTCGCTCTCGAGGGTGATGAGAGAATCCTCGGTTTCCACGGGGTCGCCGACGGCCACCAGGACCTCGATGACCTCGACGTCCTCGAAATCGCCGATGTCGGGAACGCGGACTTCCGTGTCTTGTGCCACGACTTCCCTAGCTCCCAATGGGGTTCGGCTTGTCCGGGTCGATTCCGGACTTCTCGATGAAGTGGGTCACCGTATCTCTCTCGATCGCGCCTTCTGCGACGAGAGCGTTCAAGGCCGCCAGCACGATGTTCTTGGCATCCACTTCGAAAAAATCGCGGAGCTTGGGACGCGTGTCGCTGCGGCCGAACCCCTCGGTTCCGAGCACCGTGTAGGAACCGGGCACGGAGGAGCGAATCTGGTCGGCGTAGGTCGAGATGTAATCGGTGGCCGCCACCGTCGGCGCGATCGAATCGGCCATGCAGATCTCGACGTGCGAGCGCCGCGGATCTTCCTCCGGATGCCGTTGATTCCAGCGGTGCACCGCGTCGGCATCGCGCTTGAGTTCGTTGAAACTCGGAACGCTGAAAACGTCCACCGCAACTCCATAGTCTTCTTCCAGGAGATCCGCGGCCGCGAGAACCTCCAACAAGATCGCACCGCTCCCCAGGAGATTGATGCGCGCCCCGGTCCCCTCGCTTTTTCGAAGGCGATACATGCCGCGCAGGATTCCCTCTTCGACTCCTTCGGGTATCTCCGGGTGGGCGTACTTTTCGTTGGTCACGGTCAGGTAGTAGTAGACGTGTTCCTCGTCCTGGAGCATTCGGCGCAAACCGTCCCGAATGATCACCGCGACCTCGTAGGCGTACGTCGGGTCGTAGGCCACGCAGTTCGGGATCGTCGAGGCCAATACCTGGCTGTGGCCATCCTGGTGCTGCAACCCTTCTCCCGCCATGGTGGTCCGGCCCGATGTCCCCCCCATCAAGAAGCCCCGCGCCTGGGAATCTCCCGCCGCCCAGGCCAGGTCGCCGATCCGCTGAAATCCGAACATCGAGTAGAAGTAATAGAACGGGATCATCGGGCAGTCGTGGTTCGTAAAGGACGTGCCCGCCGCGATGAACGAAGACAGCGCCCCCGCCTCGGAGATCCCCTCCTGGAGAATCTGCCCCTTGTGGTCTTCGTGGTAGAACGAAACCTGGTCGGAATCGACGGGCTCGTACAACTGCCCCACGGAGGAATAGATTCCCAGGCGACGAAACATGCCCTCCATGCCGAACGTCCTCGCTTCATCGGCGACAATCGGAACGACGAAGCCCCCGAGGCCCTTGTCGCGCGTGAGAATCTGCAGAATCCGCACGGAGGCCATCGTGGTCGAAATCTCGCGTTCGCCCGTGCTGCGAAGCAACGGTTCGAAGGCCTCGAGTCCCGGAACCTCCAGGGGGGTCGCCTGCGTTCTGCGCTGGGGCAGGTATCCGCCGAGGGCTGCGCGACGCTCCTTCATGTACTGGATTTCCGGGCTGTCGTCCGCCGGCTTGAAGAAGGGCGTCGCCTTCAGGTCCTCCTCCGCCACCGGGATGCTGAACCGTTCACGAAATTGCTTGAGCGCCTGGAGTCCCATCTCGTGCTGTTGGTGGGTGATGTTCTGTCCTTCGCCCGCCATCCCCATCCCGTAGCCCTTGACGGTCTTGGCCAGGATGACCGTCGGGCGGCCCTCGTGTGCAACGGCCTCGGCGTAGGCGGCGTACACCTTGTGGGGGTCGTGCCCTCCGCGATTCAGGCGCCAGATATCCTCGTCGCTCATATTGGCCACCATCTCGAGCAACTCGGGATACTTCCCAAAGAAATGTTCCCGGGTGTAGGCGCCGCCGCGGGCCTTGTAGATCTGGTAGTCGCCGTCCACGGCTTCCTCCATCCGCTGACGGAGAATGCCGGTCTTGTCCTTCGCGATCAGCGGATCCCAGTAGGATCCCCAGATCAACTTGATGACATTCCAGCCCGCGCCGCGAAAGACGGCTTCGAGTTCCTGGATGATCTTTCCGTTCCCGCGAACCGGACCATCGAGTCGCTGGAGATTGCAGTTCACGACGAAGATCAGGTTGTCGAGCTTCTCCCGCCCAGCCAGCGAGATGGCTCCGAGCGACTCCGGTTCATCCATCTCCCCGTCGCCCATGAAGGCCCAGACTTTTCGGCCGCCGGTGTCGCGAATTTCGCGATCGTGCAGGTAGCGCATGAAGCGCGCCTGGTAGATCGCCATGATCGGCCCCAGGCCCATCGAAACCGTCGGAAATTGCCAGAAATCCGGCATCAACCACGGGTGGGGGTAGGACGACAGCCCGTCCCCATCGACTTCCTGTCGGAAGCGGTGGAGTTCGTCTTCGCTGATACGCCCCTCGAGGTAGGCCCGCGCGTAGATCCCCGGTGCCGAATGGCCCTGGATGTAGACCAGGTCGCCGCCGTGGTTCTCGCTGGGGGCATGAAAAAAATGGTTGAAGCCGACGTCGTAGAGCGTGGCCGCCGAAGCAAAGCTCGCGATGTGGCCACCGAGGGACGAATCGATATGGTTCGCCTGGACGACCATCGCCATCGCGTTCCAGCGGACCATCGAACGGATGCGATGCTCCAGTTCGTGATTGCCCGGGCTCTTCTTTTCTCGGCTCTCGGGAATCGTATTCAGGTACGCGGTATTGGCGCTGTAGGGGAGATAGGCGCCCTTGCGACGGGCGCGCCGAATCATCCTCCCCACGAGGTAATGGGCGCGCTCGACTCCCTCGTTTTCGAGAACCGAGTCGAGAGCGTCCAACCACTCCTGGGTTTCCTGCGGATCGGGATCGGGCGGTAGCGAAATGACGTCACTCCTCTCAAGGAGGACCGCCGACCGTCAACCGGCCGAGCCTCCCTAATCTCGGGACATGAAGATTCGCAGGATGTACCAGAACATCAATGCCACCGAGGCGAAGAGTTGCAGGGCGGCGGCCACGTACCGATCCTCCGGGTAATGATGGAGGACGTTCGAGGTGTCGTAGAGGATGGCCGCCCCCGCAAACCCCACCATGGCGACGGAGAACCACGTGCCGAGTTCAAAACCGAAGATCAGGGCCGAGGCAATCGCCACCAGTGCCAGTATCCCACCCCACCGGAGCATTCCCGCCATGAAGGAGAAGTCCTTGCGCGTGGTAAAGGCCACGGTGGTGAGCCCTGCGAAGCCGGCCAGCGTCACGAAAGCCGCGCTCTGGATCACGCCATTGGCCATTTGATTGGCCATCACGAGCATCGGCACAAAGAGGATTCCGTAGGCCAGCACCGTCGCCACGAGGGCCGCGTACTGGGCTCCAAGCGAGGGCGATCGGTGGGCGGTTCGCGTGGCGAACCAGCTCACGAGCATGAACCCACCGAGAATCAGCAACCAACTCGTGGACATGAGGGCCGCGGCGATGGATTCCGCAAGCCCCGACGTGAAGAGCCAGACCTCGAAGAGCGTGAAGCCCACGATCGACGCCATCAGGTGGTTGTAGGTCCGGGTGATGAAGGCCGAGCGCGTTTCAACGCTCTGCTGGGAAACCGGCGTGTAGCTGCCCGGAAGTTCAAACTGCGATTGCTGGCCCATGGATCCTCCTGGCGACTGGGGACACCGCCCCAATCGGAATTGCCCGTGTTAGACACTCCCCCCCGTGCCAGGTTCCCGCACCGGACCCCGAGGGAGGCGGGAGCGCTCCCAAGGTACGTCGGAGGGGTTCGGCAGGCAAACCTTCCCTTTGGGGGGGGGCCACGGACTCCCGGGAGCGTGTCACGCGGTTCCACTTCGAGTCGCGGCCCGGCGCT
>JAZAOF010000161.1:0-18679 GCA_036228265.1 Myxococcota bacterium
AGAATTTCGGTGGCCGATTCAGCCGCATGCGCGACGTCGAAATCGCCGACGTATACGGGGACGGGGCGGATGCGCTGGCGGTGGCGACCCACGACCAGGGGATCGTGGCGATTCTCCGGCCGGATGACCAGGGAGGCTTTGCCGTCCAGGAGATCGACCGCGAGCCCGACACCTTCGTCCACGAGATCGAGACCGGCGATCTCGACGGCGACGGTGTAGTCGAGGTCTACGCGACGCCCAGTGAGCCGAATCGCCTGGACGGCCGCGCGCAGAAGGGATCGGTCGTGCGCTACGTGCCCGCCAAGGACGAGGGCCGAGTGGTCGTCGCCGACCTGGGCATGCGCCACGCGAAAGAGATTCTCGTCGACGACGTCGACGGCGACGGACGCGATGAACTCTACGTGGCGGTCGAAGGCGAGATGGATCCAGAGACCACGACACTCCCTAATGGCGAGGAGATTCGGCGACTCGCTCATGGCGTGGAGATTCGGCGTTTCGATGCCGGGACCGATCCCAGCGCAGGTGTGACGGTGGCCGAGATCCCCGACCGGCTTTCGCGATTCTTGACCGCGGGAGACATCGACGGCGACGGCCAGAAGGAAATGGTGGTGGCGACCTTCAGCCAGGGGCTGTGGCTGCTGCGACCGGGGCCCGATGGCCAGTGGGAACTCCAATCCTTTGACAAGAAGTCCGGAGGTTTCGAGCATGCGTCGATCCTGGCCGATCTCGACGAGGACGGTCTCGATGAGCTCTACGTGGCCAGCGACAACGAGAAGTTGGTGCGGCAGTACCGCTGGAAGGGCAATCGCCTGGTGGGACGCGTGATCTATCGGCGCAAGGATCCCGGCAGTGTCTTCACCTGGAACGTGATGCCCGTGCCGGTCGAACTGGTGCCGCGTTAGCTCAGTCGGTCACGCTTTTCGAGGCGAGCTCGAGCATCGCGGCCCCCGCGACCTCGATGCACTGGTCCATGTTCCGGTCCAGGTCGATGCTGGCTGGGCCGGGCCAGGGCGTCCGATCGGAAACCACGCAGATGCAGCCCGCGCGGAGCCCGAAGAGGCCGGCCAGGGTCAGGAGTACGCCGGACTCCATCTCGCAGTTGAGCGCTCCGGTGGCCTGGATGTCCCGAATCCGGTCCTCGAGGTGCGACGGCCAGTAGTTTCCGTACCCCATGGAGCGGTATTGGCCCTCGGCATCGACGGAGGCGTTGCGCGCGTAGAAGGCGTCGAAGGACCAGGTGATTCCGGAGTGACAACGGGCGGGCGTGCGTTCTGCAGCCGAAACCAGGGCCTGGGTCACTTCGAAATGGGAGGCTGCTGGGAATTCGGGAACCACGTAGCTGCGCGAAGTCCCGTCGTCGCGGATCGCGGCGGTGGTGACGACGAGGTCGCCCAGTTCGAGCGCGGGGGCTAGGCCACCGCTGTTTCCGATCCGGATGAAGGTTCGGGCGCCGAGGTGGGCCAGTTCTTCGACGACGATGGCCGTGCTGGGCGCACAAATGCCCGTCGACGCCGCGGTCATTTCCACTCCGCCGAGCCAGCCCGTCGCGATCGTGTATTCGCGGACGCGGCAGACCCACCGGACGTCCTTCCAGTCCGACGCGATTCGTTCGACCCGGGCGGGATCCCCGCAGAGGAACGCGAACTTCGCGATGTCCCCCGGGCGGCATCCGGTGATGGCTTGGGCTTGGCTCACATGCGGCTCCTGTCGCGGTGGTCGCAGCCTGCCGAACCGGGTTCTGGGGCGCAAGCGAGAGGACCAGGGCCCGCTCCCACAAGGCCGCCGCGAGCGCGGGGTTTACTTCAATAGATAGGGTCCCTCCGGGGGAAAGTTGTCAGCGGCACCGGCGCGGGCTAATGGATGGCACCGAACTTGTCCTCGCAGTGGGGGCGAGAGGGACCGCGAATTGGATCCCTGCGGGGAAATTCAACTCCGGATGCGATCGGCCGAACAGGCCAGGGGGGATCCGATTTGGGCAAATCGCTCGTCATTACGGAGAAACCGAGCGTCGCGTCGGACATTGCCAACGTGCTCGGAAACTGCACGGAGCACGACGGCTACTTCGAAAACGACGATTACGTCGTGACCTTCGCCGTGGGGCATCTCTTCGAGTTGCTTCCGCCGGAAGAGGTCGATCCCAAGTACAAGGCCTGGACGCTGGAAGTGCTGCCGATCCTGCCCCAAGGGAAGCTTGGAGTCCGTCCAAAGAAGGGGCACTCCGATCGTATCCGCACGATCAAGAATCTTGCCCTTCGCGAGGATGTCGATGGTTTCATCAATGCCTGCGACGCCGGGCGCGAGGGGGAACTGATCTTTCACGAGATCATCCAGTACCACGGTTGGACGAAGCCGGTACGCCGCCTCTGGCTCCAGTCGATGACGGCGGACTCGATTCGCAATGGCTTCGAGACGCTTCGCTCGGGCGAGGAGTTCGCTGGCCTGGCGGCGGCGGCGGAGTGCCGGGCGTTCTCCGATTGGCTGATCGGAATGAATTCGACCCGAGCTCTGACGAAGCGCCTCGCCAGTCGCAAGGAGAAGACGGCGTGGTCCGCGGGACGTGTGCAGACGCCGACGCTGGCTCTTTTGGTGGACCGGGAACTCGAAGTGCTGGCGCACGTTCCCAAGGCCTACTGGAGAGTGGTCTCCGAGTTCGAACGCGATGGCCATCGATATTCGGGGACGTGGTTTGATCCGGACTTCAAGGCGAGCGATGACGACGCGAAGAAGGACGATCGCCTCTTTGATCAAGAGCGAGCCGAAGAAATCGCTGCGGCGGTTCGCAAGGCGAGCGGGGACGCTTCGGAAAAACGCAAGCCGTCGCGAGAATCCGCTCCGCCGCTCTTCGACCTCACGAGTCTTCAACGCGAGGGCAATCGCCGCTTTTCATGGTCGGCGCGGCGAACGCTGAGCGCGGCCCAGCGTTGTTACGAACGCCACAAGATCTTGACCTATCCCCGGACGGATTCGCGGTGTCTCCCCAGTGACTACCGGGACACCGTCGATACGATCCTGGAGCAGTTGGCGGGCGCGGCCGATGGCCCCGGTGAAGAGTTTGCCGACTACGCGCGGTCGGCGGCTGAACTGCGCGAACGGGGTCTCCAGAACGAGAA
The DNA here is from genome assembly GCA_036228265.1 of Myxococcota bacterium. Classification (GTDB taxonomy): domain Bacteria; phylum Myxococcota_A; class UBA9160; order UBA9160; family UBA4427; genus CAJXIC01. The sequence continues at coordinate 3,111 of JAZAOF010000161.1, forward strand.
GCGGACTTTTGACGATGGGGGCGTGTCGGACCACTTTGCCGTGATTCCCACCGGGAACCTGCCCGAGGAGGAGTTGACAGGGGACGATCGTCGCCTTTTCGACCTGGTGACCCGCCGTTTCCTGGGCAATTTCTATCCGCCGGCCGTCTGGGAGCGCGTGGAGAGACTCACCGTTGCGGCGGGGCACCATTTCCAGTCCCGGGCACGCTCCCTGAAGGAGCCGGGATGGCGGTCCGTGTTGCCTCCGGGCGCCGACAGCGAATCGGAGGCGGTGGTTCTCGCCCCGTTGGTCGCGGGCCAGGACGAAACCGAAGGGGCCGCCGTGGGGATCGAGGAGGTTGAAGTCGCGCCGGGAGAAACGAAGCCTCCCCCGCGAATCAGCGAGGCGCGCCTGCTTTCCCTGATGGAGAATGCCGGCCGCCAGATCGACGATGAAGACATTGCGGCGGTGCTCCACGAAAAGGGGATCGGCACCCCGGCCACGCGGGCCGAGGTCATCGAGAACCTGATTCGCAAGGGCTACTGCGTCCGGCAGGGCAAGAGCCTTCGGCCGTCGGTCAAGGGCATTCGCCTGATCGATAGCCTGCGCAGGATCAACATCGATCGATTGGCTTCCCCGCAATTGACGGGGGAGCTTGAACAGCACCTCCAGGAGGTCGAGCGAGGAACGCGCACGGCCGAGCAATTTGTCGAGGAAGTGACCACCTACGCCGTCGAGGTGGTCGAGCGCGCAAAGACCTTCGGTTACGAAGAACTCTACGCCGACGCCGAAGAACTCGGGCCGTGCCCTTCCTGCCAGCGGCCGGTGGTGGAAATGGCCTGGTTCTATCGATGCACGCCGGTGAACGAGGATCGGGATGCCGATTGCCCAATGCGCTTCTGGAAGGATACCTCTGGGCGCTATCTCGATCCCGGTGCGGTTCGTGCGCTACTCGCCGACGGGCAGACCGGGGTGATCGACGGGTTCACGGCGCGCAGCGGGCGGACCTATCGCGGCTACATCGAAGTGGACACGGAAGAGTGGAAACTCAAGGTCCGCTCCGCCGGGTGGAACGAAGAGAGTGCGAGCGATGTCCCCGAGTACGATGTCGACCCGGAGCCCCTGGGGGTTTGCGCACTTTGCGGCGAGCCCGTCATCGAGACCTCGACGGAGTATTCCTGCCAGGGGCGCCTCGCGGGCCAGAAAGCCCTGGAAGAAGCCCGCGCCCGGGCCCTGGCGGCGGGAAAGAAGCGATTTCGGCGAGGAAAGGACGACCCGAATCCGTGCGGAGTCGTCCTGGCCCGAACGGTGTGCAAACGGGAGATCACCCGAGACGAGGCTCTCTACTACCTGAAAAATGGGCGGACCGAGTTGCTCGAGGATTTTACCTCCCGTCTCGGGAGGCCCTTCTCGGCGACCCTCGTCTTCAACCCCGAAACGGGTCGGCACGGTTTCGAGTTTCAACCGCGGGCGTCCGGCGCCGGCAAGAAGGCCTCGAAGAAGAAGTCTTCGGAAGCGTCCGGCAGCCCGGCGAGTGAGGCCCGGAGCCCTCGTAAGGCCTCGTCTTCGAAGAAGAAGAAGAAGAAGAAGAAGGCCACGAAGAAGAAGGCCACGAAGAAGAAGACCGTGAAGAAGGCGTCCTCGAAGCAATCCGAGTCGAAGCAAGAGCCGGCCCTCGAGCCGAAGCCGACCTAACCCGGGGGATTCGCGGCTCGAGGCGACCGCGCCCTGCGCCCTGTCCCGCAGTGAACGATCCGGAGCTCTGCCCATCTGAGGGGGGGTGTTTCCCCTCGGTAGATTTCCGCGCGACGTTTTGGACTCCCGGAACCCTTCGCTGGCCGGAGTCGCCGGGCGATTAGCCGTTTACACATCGCCCGGCCCCGGGGTATAACTGCTGTGCGACAAACCACTGCAGGTCGGGCGCGAGGGGGGGGTTGGCATGTACCCTACGTGCCTAGGAAATAACGAAGTGTGCCCGTGAGGATTCGCGTCTCTTGTCAGCGATCCTTCCGGGCTCAAGGGGGCTCTAACGAATGCGCCGAAGGATGGCCCGCCGGCTGACCGCTCTTCTACTGTCCGGGGTTACGGCTGTCTGCCTGCTGGCTTCGAGTGCGTCGGCGTTCGAATTCTTCGACGGTCGTCTGGAGGCCCACGGCTACTTCGAAAGCCAGCTCCGCTTCATGAGCCGGGACTTCCAGGACTCCCCGGACATGACCCAGTGGTACAACGTCTTCAACCTGGAAATTGAACTCGACATTGCCCCGGATGGTTTCGGCCCGTTCGATCTCCTGCAGGCCTACGTGCGCGCCGAAGTCCGTTTCGACTGCATCTATATCGACGGCTGCGGAATGTGGCCGGACCAACCGTATGGAAACAATCCGGGACAACTTCCCAAGCGTTTGAGCGACGGCCGACAGCGTCTCTCCCGCGGGCAGTTCTTGATTCCGAACACGAGGACGGGGAGCAACGGGGCCTACCCCGCGGCGATCCAGTTCACCCAGGACGAATTGATTTCGCCCGATCGAAAGGTGGTCGGCTGGAACGACATGGCCGCCACGCGCGGGCTGTCGCGTGTTGCGGGCGCCGATGGCCAGACCGGAATTCCCACCGGCATTCGCTTCAACGGAGGCGACCCCAACTTGTCCGCGGAGACCTGGCCGTCCGGACGCTGCCGCACCAACTACGTGAACTGCACCAACTTCGCGGGTGGGGCGACGCAGTTGATGGGATACGGGATCTTCTCGGACTCGACTGTGACCCAGTCCGACAGTAGCTTTGAGTGGGTGACCGCGGCGATCCCGACCCCGGGAGATCCGGCAACTGACAACTTCGCCGGCCTCGCCTCAATTGCGGGAATCGAGCCCACCGCCACGGGACAGGTCGGTGCGGCCCCGCTCGGGATCGATGACCCCTGGCCGTACCTGATCGGCGAAGAGATGGCTGGCTTCACGTTCACCCAGATCAACGTTCGCGGCGGCGGCAGCGCAGGGCTTCCCATGCAGATCCTCGGGCCCTGGGAGCCCAAGAGCGTGGTCCATCCGAACGCGATGGTCGCTTCGCGCTCGAATCCCTTCGATAACTACTCGGACCCCACGGTCAGCCAATGTCCATCCACGTTCCCGGACTGCGGCCAGACGAAATATTCGGGGGTCACCGTGGGGCCCAGCGCGCCTTCGGCGGGCGAGGCCTTTGTTTCGTACCGAGCGCCGGGGGGAGCCGGGCTCTACTACGTGAACCCGGACTATATCCAGCCGAGAGACGGCGGGAATATTGTCAACACGCCGGAGTTTGAAGCTGGCGTTTTCGGCGCAAGCCAGGTGATGAATGTCGACGAGTACAATTTGTCGTCGATCACGCCCGGCTCCGAGCCCAGGTGGCTCTACAGCCCGAACGGGACTCCCCAGGCCAGCCCCGTTCTGCAGTCGGCTGCGTACAACGCCCAGCTCTCCAATTCGAAGCTCGGCGCGTACAAGACTCACACCGCCGTCTATCTGCAACAGAAAGGCTTCGACCAGGTCTACTCGCCGGCTGATTTCAACGAACTGACGCAGAACTTTGCTTTTGCCCAGGGCGCGCGCCAGGGCCAGATCAAGGCCCAGTCGATTGCGGGCCAGGGAGCGAGCCCCTACAAGCCCATCCCGCTCGTCAACCCGGGAAACGACGGTAGCGACGCTGCGGTTGCGCGCGGTCTGTGGCTCCCGCACACGAACCTACGCGAAGCGATCGAGAGCGGGAAGGTGAACAACTATCCGTTCAATTGCAGCGAGTCCAACCGGATGTGGAATCGCTGCGACTCCCAGAAACAGACCAAGGAGGTGAAGGAGGCCTATTTCGACATCGAGATGCTCGACAGTCGGCTCTGGCTGCGCGTGGGCAAGCAGAACATTGTGTGGGGCAAGACCGAGCTCTTCCGAACCACCGACCAGTTCAACCCGGTGGACGTGTCGCTCGCCACCCTGGGAAGCCTTGAAGAGTCCCGGATTCCGCTCTGGGCGTTTCGTGGTGTCTACTCGCTTTACGAGGTGGGTCCGCTGGAAGACGTTCGCATCGAGCTGGCCTTCAACTACGACGAATTCACCCCGGTGGACCTGGGCAATTGCGGCGAGCCCTACACCGTCAACATCGTCTGCTCGATCACCTTCGGGTCGGCCCTGCACTCCGTTCTCGGCATTGGCGTCGCAGGATTCAATCGCCCGCCCGACCCCTGGGAAAGCATCAAGGGCTGGGAGGGCGGAGCGCGGATCGAGTTTCGCTGGGACAAATTCAGCTTCGCGATTTCCGACTTCTACGGGTTCAGTGACTTCCCGACGCCGAACCGGGTCGTCACCTACGAGCGCAACGTCGATATCCGGACGGGCCGCCCGCTGGTGGCCAATGCGCCTCCCGGTTCTCGATGCGGTCTGGCGACCGGGCCCGAGAACTCCTTCTTCCCCGATCCGGACTGCCTGCGCCCCGGCCCGTCGAGGCGCCTCGAACTCGTAAATGCGCTTCTTCCCGACGCGGAAATCGCCCAGAACCCCGGTTTCGGTCCGGAAGACTAGGAGCTCGCGATCAATGGCCTTCCGTTCCTGACGTTGGCGACGGCGGCGAACGGGTACAAGCCGGCGAACAACATGCCGTATTTCACCGCGAATGACGCCTACTTCGCGAATCCGAACGATCCGCGGAACCGCTACTCGGATCCGAATGACGCGCTCTACAAGGGAGACCTTTTCCGACAGGGGGCTCCGGCTTGTACGGAGACCGCGGATCCGGACACTTGTGTGCCAGCGTTCTACGTGCCCCAGTTTGATCCCCAGAACCTGGCGGGTACGCCGAAGGTCGGCGGGCCCGGGGGCTTCATCGACCCGGCCGACGTCTACCGGGAAGACACCGGCTATTCCGAGGCCAATGCTCTCGATGCCAGCCCTCTCAACCAGACCGTGTTTGCGGCGGTCTGCGCGGGTACGGTCGGCTTCGCGAGTCTCGATCCTTCGGCCTGCGCCCTGAACGTCTTCTCGAGCACCAACTTTCTCCCGGGTCTTGGGGGGACCCAGTTGGTTTCGATTCTGGGCAAGTTCCTGATGGGCGATACCGGGATCAATACCCTGGCCGGGCCGAACATCGCGGGCGTGGCGACGCCTCTCGTCACGCTCTTTCGCGACCAGTGGACCCTCAATGCCCCGCAATACGAGATATTGCAGACCGCCGATAATTTCGACCCCGACAACCCCCAGATCGGCCAGCCCTTCCCGCGATCGGCCGCCCAGATCGAGAGGGATGACTGGTCCGAGACCGAGGACGGCTTTGTCTTTGCCCGGGAGCTTCAGGACTACGACCAGGCGGGCTGCTTCAACCCCTATACCCTGAATCAACCCGCCCAAAGCGGAGGCTCTTTCGCGGCCCTGGGCTTCGGCCGCGTTTGCGATTTCGATGATCTCGCCACGTCCTCGGCGTCTCGACTACTCAACAACACTAACGCCGGTCACGCCCAGCTCAACTCTGTCCTGACGCCAGAGCAGGAAGCCATCCTGGGCTGCGGTCCCTTTTTCGGGACCAATTGCAGCCAGAACGGCATCGACTTCTTGTGGATGGAGATGTCCGCGGTTCTCCAGACGTTCCCCGGGATTGAGGGGACCGAAGATCTATCGGGCCAGGGGTGGCGAAACGACGGTCTCCAGGCCGGTGAAAAGACGATGGTGACCGGTTCCCTGACTCCGTGCGCCGACGCCCGGGCTGCAGGCAGCGATCTGGTCTGCCGGATGGTGAATGGCCGCGAGACCGTGGTCGAACTCGCTTCGCCGTACTTTGGGCTGGCCGAGGAAGACATCCCCCTGCTGTTCCAGGGCTGGAAGGACAACTGCTCCACGTGGCTGGGGCGGACCAACGACAACCGGGGAGACACGGACCCGGTGACGGGCTGGAACTGCGTCAAGCGCTATGGCCAGCCGGGGACGATTGGTGCGCGCCACATCGGGACCGGAGAGATCCTGACGGGGGCCGAAGCGCCCAACAGTCTCTACGCGGGGTTTTCCGCGGACTCTGATTTTCAGAACTTCGAGATGGACCAGGCCGGCCCCCGCTGCCCGACAAGCCCGTTCGGCGGCACCGAGGACCAGGTTCTGCCCGGTTGTCGGCGCAAGTGGGCAAATTTCCAGGGCGACTATGTCTTCCTGACCGACGATCTCACGCCCACCGGAACCCCTCTCACGCCGCGGCCCAATCTCAACCTGTACGGCCGAGACCGCGATTGCATGGAGTTGCCCGATCCGACGTCCGATGTCCGATGCTCCCAGGTCAGGGCCGCGGCTGTGGATCCCAGCGATCCCAGCTACGACGAGAAGCTCGCGACGATGAGGCCGGGTACCGTTCTCGGGGGGTACGCCAGCGCGCGTTACGATGACCGGAGCTGGGACGTGACCAAGGATGGCGACCCCGACAACGTGGGCTTCGACTCCTGGCTGCTCACGGACCTGACGGCCCAGATCAACGCCTTTCACCCGGCGATTCTCTATCGAACGGGGCACTACTGTCATGCTCCGGCCGGCCCCAACAACGCGGGCCGAACCGGGGTGTGTAACCCGTCAAACCACTACGGCAGCCAGAAATCCCAGTCGATGGTGGTGGGCTATGACACTGTTTTCGGAGGGAGCGTTCCCAGAGTTGCCGCCAACCCGCTGTTTCCGGGCGGCGGCCAGGGAGTCGTTTACAGTGCCGCCTCGGGCAACAGGTACCCGGTAGCCCAGATCTATTCGCAGATTCCGGGCGAGGGCCTGCAGGACATTTGGCGAAGCAACCAGTGCAACAACGGGCAACTCGCTCCGGGGCAGAACTATGCCAACGCCCAGGGCCTGCCGCAGTGCGCACAGTTCCAGCGCGCGGCGCAAGACGTCGCCGTGATCGGGGCTTCGACAACGGGGCCCGGCAGCGTCTTGTCCGGACAGCCCTTTGCGGTAGCCAGCCAGGGCAGCACTTCAGCGACCTTTGTCGGCGGCACCGAGGAAACCATGCCCGTCTACGCCCAGGGCGTGGGTCACCCCTTTACCGGCCAGCCCTGGTCCAATGAACTCGCAGGAGCCTCTTGGAACTTCCTCCAGGCCCTCGTCGCGAGTTCCGCCCAGTACCGAAACCTCGGGATTTCCAGGGCGCTTCTGTTTGATCCGGGAACCGGCCCCCCCTCCAGTTTTTGCCCGCGCTCCGATCCCTTCGGTGAAAAATGCCGGGTCGCGGGGGTGAGCATTTCGGAGTTCCCGGGGCGTTTCGCGAATCCGCTCGCCTACGCCACGTTTGATGTGTCGGATCCGGCGAACCGGACGAAACTCGAAGAGATCCGTGCGATCGAGGCGGAACTCGAGGTTCTTTACGGCAATCCCAATGACGCGGTGAATCAGGACGCGATCAACTCGAAACTCGAGGAAGCCCGGTTGGTTCGCGCGGACATGGCTCCGATCTGCTCTCTCGTGACCACGAAGGAATGTGGAACCGTGAGTGCCCTGATGGGACTCGCCGGCCAGGGATCCCCGGTCGTGCGTGCGGGAGGCAACGGGACCTACGGTCGCCGGTGCGCGATTTGGTCCTGCGGCGGTGTCATCACGTTGGACTACGACAAGCGCAACGTCCTCGGCTTTGGCGCGGACTTCGCGGAGGACTACACCAAGTCGAACTGGGGACTGGAATGGACCTGGATTCCCGATGTCGCCGTGGGTGATTCGGCGTCGATGTCCGGGGTCTCCCGGGTCGATACCTTCAACCTGACGATTTCGGTGGATCGGCCCACCTTCATCAACTTCCTGAACGCGAATCGAACCTTCTTCATTACGAGCCAGTGGTTCTTTCAGTACATCGATGGCTACAAGAAGAGCTTCGGGTCACCTCGGGGCCCCTTCAACGTGCTTGGGATCCTCTTTATCCAGACCGGCTACTTCCAGGATCGCCTGCTGCCGAAGCTCACCCTGGTGTACGACGTGAAGTCCGTCTCGGCGGCGGCGATCATCGACTTCACGTATCGCTACAACGACGCGTTCTCGATCGTGTTCGGTGCAGCGATGTTCATGGGGCGCGAGTTCTTGACGGACATGTCGGTGAACCCGATCGCCTATGGGAATCGCTGCAACGGGCCGGAATGTGGGCCCACCTACAAGAATTCCACGACCCCGGGTCTCGGCATCGTGCGCGATCGCGACGAGATCTTCTTCAAGTTGCGATACACGTTCTAGCCGTTCGTACTGCGGGCTGGAGGAAGAGGCCAGGAGGCCTCTTCGCCGCGCCGGGCGGCATGCCGCCGGGATCAGTGGTTGCGCATGAGCGCGCTCGAAGAGGTCATGACGCGTCGCTTGTTGTTGGAGAAGGGAACTGAGCGCAGGTCGAAGGATTCGCGCCGCCATCCCCCCCGTCCTTCGAGTGCGTTGTAGAAGGACGCTACGACGGGTTCGAAGACCGTGGCCTGTTTTCCGCCTGGCCACTCGGGGTAGTTGATGACGTCGCCGCTAAAGCGATGTGCGAGGATTCCCACGCCCATGAGCCGACGCCGATCGGTCCGGGTGATCCAGTAGAGGGGCTGTCGGGTCTGGTAGTCGATGTAGACCGTGAGGGTTCGGAGCGTGGCATCGCGGTCCAGTAGGGCTCCTTCGATCACGATGGCCCGGCGCACGTCCCAGGTATCCGAGGCCAGGGACAGCCCGCTGAAGCCGAAATTGCGATCCGGCTGCTGGGGATAGCCGCTTTCCTTGATGTTGAGTGGCGCCAGCACGTCGCGTTCGCCCTTGTAGCGCCAGACGTAGGCGTTGGGCCGGAGCGAGAGGCCGGAAAGCCCTCGCTCGACGTGCACCGTCGCGACGGAAGATTTCCCCGAGGTGGGGTTGATCGTCGTTCCGCCGCCGCCGATGATGTCGCCGAAAGCCATGCCACCGCCGCCGTCATCGCCGGAGAATCCAAAGCTCGGGAGAAAGAGTCCGTCCACCCAGGTCGTCGACGCCCGTCGTACCTTTCGCATCGTGGGCACGTAGACGAAGGTGTCGTCGGGTTCCCTGTAGGCGTCGTCGCTTTCCCGAGACCGCATCTGGCGCCAGGACAGGAAGCGGGCGTCAAAGGGCTTGGTGAATTCGCCCCCGGCGACGAAATCCCGGCTGGAGCCCACGTCGAGCGCGTACCCCTGGTCGGGGAGGTCGGCACGCCCGGAGGTCTGCAGCATGAAGAATCGGCCCTCGTAGGTGTGGGGGCTACCGATGGCGGTGGGAAAATCGACGATCCGAAATTTTCCCGCAAAGCCCGCTCCCCGGAAGCGTTTTTCCATGTTCCACGCCCAGCGCATCGCCGCGTCCGGGGCCCGGGGGTCAATTGTTTTCGGCGGAAACGGAGTGCCAGCGGTGTAGTTCGAGAGATTTCCCTCCGAATCGAGCGTGGGCTGGCCGCGGAATTTCGCGGTGGCTTCGTCGTAAAAGGCGGGAATGGCGTAGCGGCGGTGGCACGGGCCGATCTCCAGGCTCATGCCCTCATGGAAGAAGATGGCGCGGTGCTGCCAGATTTCCGGGGGGAGGAGTTGTCGGAGTAGGAGGAGGTCATCGGCCCGAATCTTCATTCCCTTCCGGATCAGGATGGGGGCGGCATCGTCTCCGTCGGCTCCCTTTCCGGGAACGCCGGTGACGGCGGGGCAGTCGCCTTCATCCGGAGGAGCGCCCGCCCCATTGTTTGCGAGGAGTACGGTGATGCACAGCGCTGCGAAAATCGCTCGCGGGCAACGGCCGAGCCGGAAAACTGAAAGAGGGGGATGCTTCTGCATATTGTTGGAAATCATACCATCGCCCCCTTGTCGTTCCCGGGCCGGGCGTGCGACTCTGGGCGCGTGGGAGATCAACTCCGAATCCACGTTGAACCCCGGTTGCGGCGCTCGCCCCTGGTCCTGGCCTTCGGGGGGTGGAACGACGCCGGTGAAGCGGCCACGTCGGCGTTGGGTTTCCTGGAGAATGCGATCCAGGCGGTCCCCCTGGCGGATATCGATCCGGAGGAGTTCTACGATTTCGCCGTGCAGCGTCCCGAAATCCGGCTGGGGGCGGGTGGCGAGCGCAGCGTGGTATGGCCGGGCTTTGGTTTTCGCTACGGCCCGATCGACACCGCGCGCGAATTGGTCACGGGCATCGGTGCGGAGCCGAACCTCCGGTGGTCCTCTTTCTGCGACTGCGTCGTGCGGCTCTGTGACGAGATGGGGCTGGACCAGGTGGTCCTTCTCGGGGCCTATCTCGCCGATGTCGTCTACAGCCTTCCCGTTCAAGTCACGGGATTCGCCACCGATCCCGAAGCGTTGAAGGCCATCGGCGTCATCGAGTCGTCCTACGAGGGCCCGACAGGGATTCCGGGTGTCCTCGGAGACCGGCTTGCCCGGGAGGGCGCTTCGGTGGTCAGCCTTTGGGCCGGCTTGCCCCACTACATCAACGCGGCCCCCAACCCGCGGGGCTCGCTGGCGTTACTTCAGAAGCTCGCAGCGCACCTGGGGGTCGCGATCGACGAATCGGGGCTGCGTAGCGAGGCGGCGGCGTTCGAGCACCGGGTTTCGCAGGTCGTGGCCGAGGATTCGGAACTCTCCGCCTATGTCGAGCGACTCGGGCGGCGCGAACTCGCCCAGTAGATCCCGCTCTAGGAGGGGATCTCGATCGATTCTTCGATCAGCATCACGGGGATGTCGTCCTCGACCCGGTAGAGAATGCGCCCGTCCTCCCGGACGAGCCCTTCGGAGAGCGGCCCGGCGACCGTGTCGCCCCCGCGGTTGCGGAGTTCGCCTCCGGACGCAGCGGCGTTGAGGCGTGCGAGCAGTTCGTCGTCCGCCGGCTGAACGGACTGGCGGGTTTCGGGGCACACCAGGATCTCGAGGAGGTCGTTGGAAACGGCCATCGGGTTCTCCTGTGCGGGATCGCCGTCCCGCACCGTTGTTTTCAATCAAGTATCTGATTTTGCTAACGAAATTGATGCATTCGCAAGCTTTTCCCGGGTCGCGAACACTCTACCCCATCCCGACGACCGGGAGAACCGGCGGTGATGGCGCGGGGGCCGTCCGAGTCCGCAGCGGAGAAGGGGCAGGACTTCCCGGATGCAACCATTCGATGCGCCCCTGAGCCGCGTTTCAGCACCCCCAATCCCCTTGACGGTGTGACACCCTAAAGGCTAACAACAACGCGCCTGCAGGGGGGATCTGGCGCCACGGGGAATGTTCCGCGTGGAGCCGCGGCAGGCCGGGAGGGCGCGACAACCCGATGAAGAATGCTGGCCGAGGATCCGGGCTCGCTTTCGGACGACGAGCGGGAGGCACGTTCATCGCGTTGTCCCTTGCTGCTCTCGTTGGGGTGCTGGACCGCGACGCCGGTGCCGAGGCCTCGTCGGGAGAGGACCATGGTCCCGTCCAGGTCGCGACGAGCGTTTGTGATGCGCAACGCCTGAAGGCGGCGAAGGAGAACGATCCCCATCTCCAGATCGAGATCCCTGCCGAGTACAACCAGCAATGGCCGTCGCTCTCCGCCTGCGTGGCCCATGAAGAGGCCTGGGACCCCGAGGCGCCGGGCCCGATCCAGCCGATTCCCTTCAGTCACAAGCACCACGCGGGTGAGTTCGGAATCGATTGCCAATATTGCCACTCCGGGACCGATCGCTCCCGGGCTGCAGGAGTTCCTTCGGTAGAGCTCTGCATGGGTTGCCACGCCCAGTTTCCACCCAGCTACGATGAGCTCACCGGCATCCGTATCCTCAAGGAGCACTGGGAGGAAAAGAAGCCGATCGAATGGAACCAGATCTACCGCCTCCCGGAACACGTGAAGTTTCGGCACAACCGTCACGTCGCTGCGGGCTTGGAGTGCCAGCGCTGCCATGGCCCGGTAGAAAAGATCGACAAGCTGTACCTCGTTCCAGACACGTTCTGGTGGTATGGGGTTCCGGTCAAGAAACCCGAAATGGGCTGGTGTATCGAGTGCCACCGATCCAACGATCACCAGGCTTCCCAGGACTGTCTCACGTGTCACTACTAGAGCCCAACCGCCTCGAGAGAGGTTCACGACGCCCTTTGCGCGAACCCGACACAGGAACGATCCATGCCTGAGCTCGACCGTCGTCATTTCATGAAGCTGGTCGGTGTTGGAGCGGGCGCGGCGGCGACGGCCGCCTGCTCCGATCCCGTGGAGAAGCTGGTCCCCTACGTGGTCCAGCCCGAAGTCATTACACCCGGCATTGCGCTGGAGTATGCCTCCACGTGCACCGAGTGTTCGACCAATTGCGGTCTTCACGTGCGAACCCGTGAGGGTCGCCCCATCAAGCTTGACGGCAACCCGGAGCATCCGATCAACCGGGGAGCCCTTTGCGCCCGCGGACAGGCGGCGATCGCACGGCCGTATCTCCCCCAGCGCTACGAGGCCCCGACGAAGCGCAACGCCGACGGTTCGACCCAGAAGGCGACCTGGGCCGAAGCGGAAGCCGCCGTTGTCGCAAAGCTTCGCTCGGCTGGAGGGCGAACCTGGGTGCTGGGCGGCCAGGTGGGTCCCAGCTTGTCGGGGGTCATCGATGGTTGGGTGTCGGCCGTCGGCGGCGGCCGGGTCGTCTACGAACCCTTTGCCTACGAAGCCCTGCGCGAGGCGGCGGCATGGGTTTTCGGCGTCCGCGCACTTCCGATTTTCGATCTCAGCGAGACCGACCTGATCGTGGATTTCGGTTCCAATTTCCTGGAGGCCGGTCCTTCCCCGGTGGAAGGAATGCGCCAGTTTACGGACGCGCGCGATATCGCGAAACACAGCGATGGTGGAGCGCGATTGATCTCGCTCTCGCCGCGGCTCACGCTCACTGGTGCCAACTCCGACCAGTGGCTGGCTCCGAAACCCGGATCCGAGGGCCCGATTGCACTCGCACTCGCCGCGGTTCTCTACCGGGGCGGAGCGCGAACGGGTGGGGACGATGCTGCGGTGGGTCGGCTTCTTTCCGGAGTCGACTCGAAGGCCCTGGCTGCGGAAGCGGGACTCGACCCCGAAGAGTTCGATGCCCTGGCGAAGAAGTTGCAGAAGGCCAAGGCGGCCGTAGCGCTTCCTCCGGGTGTCGCGGCCACGACATCCGGCGGCACTTCGGCGGCGGCCGCCGTCCTCGTGCTGAATGCCCTGCTGGGAGCCAACGGCCGGGCCATGCAGATTCCCTCGAGCGACACGGCCGGAGCCCCGGACACCCTGCAGGCAGTCAAGGAGTTGATCGCCCGGATGCAGTCGGGCGACGTCGACGTGCTGGTCATCCACGACGCAAACCCGATCTACTCGTTGCCGCCGTCTGCGGGCTTCGCAGAAGCCTTGAAGAAGGTGGGCCTGGTGGTCTCGACGGCCACGCTGCCTGACGAGACGTCGGTCGAGGCCGATTGGGTTCTGCCCCAGTCGACCTCCTTCGAATCCTGGGGCGACGCAGAACCCCGGCCGGGCTTGCGGTCCGTGGTTCAGCCGACCCTTCGCCCGATCCACGACACCAAGTCGTTGGGGGACATCTTCCTGGACACGGGACGGGCCGTGGGAGCCCACGTGGCTTCGAAGATTCCGGGCGGGAGTTTCCGCGAGGTAGTCGAGACGGCCTTTTCCGATAGCGATTTCCGGTCGGTTCTCGCCGTGGGCGGGGATTTTTCTGCTGCACCGCCGGCTGCCGTGAGCGTGGGTGCGGGGGTTTCACAGATTCAAACGGGTCCGCCGACCCTGGCTGGCGACGGGGATTTCACTCTCGTGGCGTACCCGCACCCCTACCAGGGGGACGGGTCCGGATCCGACCTGCCCTGGGCCCAGGAGACGCCGGACCCGGTGACGAAGCTCTCGTGGTCGTCCTGGGTCGAGATGAGCCTCGGAACGGCCGCGGAACTCGGGGTGACGTTTGGGGATGTCGTGGCGGTGGAGACTCCTTCCGGGAAGATCGAATTGTCGGTGATGCCGCGGGGGGGGATTCGGGACGACGTGATCGCCATTCCCATCGGTGGAGGTCACACCCAGAGCCACTACGGTTCGTTGTCCGGAGAGGGATCCGTGGGCGTGGCCCGCGGTGCCAACGTGATTTCGATTCTTCCCGACGCGGTGGGCGAGGGGGGAGGTCGCGCGTGGCTCTCGAGTCGTGCCCGGGTCAGTCGCACCGGTCGCTTCGCCCGCCTGGCGCTCAGCCAGTGGACCGACAACCAGTACGAGCGAGGGTTCGCGCAGAAGGTTTCCCTCGCGGCACTCCTCCAGGACGACGAAAAGCATCACGGCGAAGAGCACCTGGCCGAGGGGGGCGAGGCCCACGAAGGCGGGCATGATTTCGCGCTTCCCTACGATCCCGCCAATGACTCCTCTCCCGACAGTCCCTACCGATGGGGAATGACCATCGACACCGATCGATGCACGGGGTGTAGCGCCTGTGTGGTCGCGTGTTCCATCGAGAACAACGTTCCGGTGGTCGGGGAAGAGCAGGCGATTCGCCATCGCGAAATGACGTGGCTGCGCATCGACCGGTTCGTTGGGGACGGAGAGGTCTCCGGCGGTCGCGAGCGAAGGCCCTTCCCGGATCGAGAACGCCTGGGGGACAGCGACGTGCGTCACTCCCCGATGCTTTGCCAGCAGTGCGGTTCCGCTCCCTGCGAATCGGTCTGCCCCCCGATCGCCACCTACCACTCGGACGAAGGCATCAACGGCATGATCTATAACCGTTGTATCGGGACGCGGTACTGCGCGAACAACTGCACCTACGACGTGCGACGGTTCAACTACTTCGACTACAGCAGGGAAAATTGGCCGGGTGAGCTTCCCTTCATGTTGAACCCCGACGTGACCGTGCGGGGCCAGGGCGTGATGGAGAAGTGCATGTTTTGCGTCCAACGCATCAACGGCGCTCGCCAGACCGCCAAGAACGAAGGTCGGTTGATTGCGGATGGAGAAGTCGTAACGGCCTGCCAGCAGTCGTGCCCCAGCCAGGCGATCTCCTTCGGCAATACCAAGGACAAGAAGAGCGAAGTCGTGGTGAAGGCCGATGACGACGCCCGTTCCTACATCGCGCTACACGTGCTCAATACGCGACCCGCGGTGACGTACCTGGCCGCAGTGGGCCGCGATGAAGATGGGAGGTCCCACGGATGACCCCTCCGCCTTCCGTATCGACGACGGCGGGAGCGATCCCGCAAGGCCCGGCCCCCAAGGATTCCGTCTACAACCGCGACATCATGGCGGTGACCAAGGGGTTTTCGTTTTCCTGGCTCTTTCTCGTACTGCTCGCCACGGGCGGCCTGCTGCAGGGCGTGGCCGTGTTTGCCTACCAGACCTATTACGGTCTCGGCGTGGCGGGGTACCAGGCGCCGATTTTCTGGGGCGTCTACATCATTACCTTCGTCTTCTGGATCGGCATTGGCCACGCGGGCACGTTGATTTCGGCCATTCTCTTTCTCTTCCGCGCGAAGTGGCGCAACGCCATCAACCGCGGTGCCGAAGCCATGACCGTCTTCGCGGTTCTCACCGCGGCTCTCTTTCCGCTGATCCACATCGGTCGGCTGTGGAAGTTCTACTTCATGATCCCGTACCCCAACCAACGGGGTCTCTGGGTCAATTTCAAGAGCCCGCTCCTGTGGGACCTCTTCGCGATCAACACCTACTTG
>JAZAOF010000162.1:0-8872 GCA_036228265.1 Myxococcota bacterium
AGTGGTTTACCAGCGGCGCCAATCGCGCCGCCTACACGACGGTAATGTGCCGGACGGAACCCGACGCCCCCTCGCACGACGCATTCAGCATGATCGTGGTCCCGACGGATACTCCAGGCTACGAGATCGTTCGAGACGTGAAGGTCATGGGGCACCGCGGTGGCCACTGCGAAGTGCGCTACAACGATGTCCGAGTACCCGAGAGCCATCTCCTCGGACCCCGCGGTGCGGGCTTCAAGATTGCCCAACGTCGACTGGGGCCCGGGCGAATCTTTCACTGCATGCGCTGGTTGGGGCAAGCCCAGCGCGCCTTCGATCTACTCTGCGAACGCGCCAACAGCCGCGTGGCCTTCGGCAAGGAACTCGGGCGCCACCAGCAGATCCAGAAGTTCATCTTCGATAGTGCTTGCGAAATCCAGTCGGCCCGCATGCTCACCCTGCACGCCGCGCAGAAAATCGACCAGGGCGACGAAGCCCGTGTTGAAATCGGCCTCATCAAGGTGATGGGCGCAAAAATGCTCCACAACGTGATCGATCGCGCCATCCAGGTACACGGCGCCATGGGCGTGACCGAGGATACGCCTCTCGAAGGCATGTATCGCCGGGCTCGCTTCGCCCGAATCTACGACGGCCCCGACGAAGTTCACGTGATGTCGACCGCCCGGCGAATCCTTCGCAGCTACCAGGTCGGCGATGGCTGGGACTTCGGGCTGCACTGAGCGCGAGTCAAACCGTTCGCAGAGAATGCACCGGCCTGGGTCGCGCCCGTTAGAGCTTCTCGGCGAGTTCGAGACCGCGCTCGATGAGGATCTCGGCCGTACGGCCGCCGTCGTCCATGCCCGCCCCCACGGTCTTCCCCTTCAGGAAGCGGGCGTAGATTCCCTCGGCGATGACGGCGAGCTTGTAGAAGGAAAATGCCTCGTAGAACGCGATGTTCGAGACATCGCGGCCACTGCGTTGGGCATAGGCCGACACGAGGTCCGCGCGGTCCGGGAACCCCGGGCGGACGGTGATGGGCGTGCCCGCCCCGGAAAGAACCGGGTTGACGCGGTCCCCCTCGTCCACCCAGTACATGAGCGTGTACCCCAGGTCCGCGAGGGGATCGCCCAGGGTCGCCATCTCCCAGTCGAAAATGGCCGCGATTCGACCGGGCTGCTCGGGGTCGAGCGCCATGTTGCCCAATCGATAGTCGCCGTGAACGATGGTCGGCGCCGGGGATTCCGGCTGCTTTCGGTGTAGGTGATCGATGAGCGCGTCGATGGCCGGGAGTTCCCGGGTCTTCGAACGTTCCCACTGCTGGGACCAGCGTTTGACCTGGCGGGCCAGGAACCCCTCCGGGCGGCCGAAGTCGGAGAGTCCGACGGCTTCGAAGTCCACCTCGTGGAGCTCGACGAGAGCATCGACGAGGGACGAAGCGATTGCCGCGCGTTCGGATTCGGAGTCGGCAAAACCCTCGGGAAGGTCTTCGTGGAGAATCACGCCGGGGCAATGCTCCATCACGTAGAACGGAGCCTCATTCACTTCGGGGTCGGAACACAGCGCAATCGTTCGGGGAACCGGCACCGGCGTGTCCGCCAGCGCCGACAGCACCCTGAACTCCCGCTCCATGTCGTGGGCCGTTGGGAGAACGTGGCCAAGGGGCGGCCGCCGCATCACCCAATCGTTCTCCCCCCCGCGCACCCTGTAGGTCAGGTTGGAACGACCGCCTGCACTGAGCTCAAAGTCGAGGGGCACATCGCCTCCGGGAACTTCGGCGGCAAAAAAACGCGCGACGGGGACAGGGGCGATTCCGGGGATATCGGTCATCGGGCCAGTATAGAGATTTCTTGGGTCCGGTTAGAGAAGGCCGTACAGGATCAGGGGCAGGGTCACGAACGAAAACAGGGTGGAGAGAACCACCGTGCTCGCGACCTCGCTGGAGGATCGGCCGTAGCGCTCGGCGAAAAGATAGTTGATGACGGCCACGGGCATCGCGCAATCGAGAATCAGGACCCCGCGGGCCACCCCTTCGAAGCCGAACAACTCGGCCACCGCCCACCCGACCCCGAACCCGAGGCCGATACGAAACACCGACAGCATCGCCGTTCGGGGAATCCGATCGATCTTCAGTTGCGCGAGCGAAACTCCCAGGGTGAGCTGCATCAGCGGCACCGTAAATGCTCCCAGAAGCGAAGTAAATCGAAGAGCCCACTCGGGAGGTTCGAGGTCCAGCAAGACGAAGATCACCGCGATCACCACGGCATAACTCAGGGGCGTCCGAAAAAACTGAGCGAAAGAAATCTCTCGCGTCCAGAACCAGATCATGACCGTAAACTGCAGCAGCGCCATGATCGCGAAGATCACGACGCCCAGCGCGAACCCCTCGACGCCGAAGGCAAAGAGCACGACCGGCAGGCCCATATTGCCCGTATTGGGCATGGTCATCGGGCCAATGAACGTCGAAATCGGAAGCCCCGCGAGCCGCAAAACGACGGCGGCGATCCCCAACATCACGACGATCGCGACGAGGATCGCGGCCGCCATCTCGAAGACGAGTCCGCCTTCCATCTCGAGATCCACAATGCTGGAAAACACCAGGCAGGGAGCGCCCACGTTCATGATCAGGTCGGTGATCAGCTCGGTATCGTAGCGACGCCCCATCCGAATCCACGCATAACCGAGACCGGCACACAGGTAGACCGGAAGAAGAATGGCCGCGAGTTCGGAAAACACGTGGGCGCCGTGCGGCTAGCGACCGACGTTTGAGAACGAGTTCTTCTCGCTCATTCGTTCGAGCAGTTCCGCAGGCGAACCTCCCGAGAGAACTTCGCGAAACTGGGTGCGATAGGCCGACACAAGGCTCACCCCCTCGACGACGGCGTCGATAGCCTTCCACACCGCCTTTCGCTCCCGCATCCGGTAGTCCACCGTCGCGCCATCGAAATTGCCGCCCACGATCCGGGTCTGAACCGTCACATCGCCTCGAAGTTCTCCGCGCGCGCCGACGACCTCTACCCCTTCGTCGCTATACCGCTGCAACCGGCTTCCGTAGGTTCGCGCCAGGAGATTCTTGAATTCCGCCACGAATCGAACGCGCTCTTCCTTGGAAAAAGTCTTCCAGTTCCGGGCCAGGACCAGTTTTGCCATCGTTTCGAAATCGAAGTTCGCGTAGGCGACTGCTTCGATCTGGTGGAGGCGCTGGTCTTCCGAGAGCTTCCCATCCGAGAGCGCGGCCAGGACCTGATCCATCACCCCGGCGACGACCTGGCGGGCCGCCGCAACCTGGTCCGCGTCGGCCCTTTGCGTGGCCGCCGAGAGGGAATCCGTGAGAAGAAGCGAAGCCACCAACCCCGCGCCCAGTGCGACGGCATGGCGGAGCCCAATGCGGTTCTGAAAAAAGTTCATTGTTTTTCGTCCACAGGAGTCGGCTCCGAGTCCGACTCGTACTCCTCGACAGTTTCGTCGGCGTCCGCATCGATGATTGCGTCGATATAGTAAAGATCGACCTGGGCGTCATCGAACTTCGGAGACGCTTCTTTTCCCTGGGCCTCAAGAACCCGGTACCGGCGATTCTGGGTCCAGGCGCTCCGCACGAAGCTGTAGTAGTCGATCGACTCCTCCCGCGATTGCTCGATCTCCTCGGAAAAGAGCGAGCGCAGGTTGACCAACTCGACGGCCCGGATCGTCACGGAGATCCAGGGCGCGATCCAAAGCGAATACGGTGTGGACCAGGCATCCGCCACCTTGCCGAACACGTTTCTCGGGCTCGACGAGCCCAGGAGAGGGAGCACCAGGTAGGGACCGGTTGGAATCCCCCAGCGCCCCAACGTGACGCCGAAATCGGTGTAGTTCTTGTCGATGTCGACGGTACTGGCGGCGTCGAAAAGCCCGACCCACCCCACGGTCGTATTCATGAGAAAGCGCGGAAGATCCTCGGCAAAGGCCTCCTTGAATTGGCCCTGGACGACGTGGTTCACGAAGACGGCCGGCATGAAGATGTTGTCGAAGAAATTCTTGATGCTGGTCTGGACTCCGTCCGGAAGCACCACGTTCCATCCCTGCGAGACAGGACCGATGACCCACTCGTCGAGCGACTCGTTGAACGCAAAGACCTTCCGGTTCATGGGCTCCCAGGGATCGGCGTCCAGCGACTTCGGCCCCCCGGCACTGGCACACCCCAGGGAAAGCAAGATTGCCAGGACGGCGACGGCGCCGTACCGAACGTGCATCAATCCGAATCCTCGATACCGGTGTTGTGCACCACGCGCCCGATCAATGACTCGAGATTCAGTGCGCTGTCGGTGTAGACGATCTCCTCACCCGGGAGCAGAAGATCGTCTTCCGCACCGGGCTCGAGGGCGATGAATTGATCGCCCAGCAGACCCTGGGTGCGGATCGCCGCCGAGGTGTCCACGGGGAGATCGAGACTCGGGTCGAGATCCATGACCACGCGTGCCCGGAGGGTTTCATCGAGTTGGACCGTCTTGACCTGCCCCACCTTGACGCCCGAGATCATCGCGGGGGATCGCGGGGACAATCCACCCACATCGTCAAAGGTCGCTACGACCTCGAAGCCCCGGGGACCGGAATAGCTCAGCCCCCCCACCTGCACCGAGAGATACGCCAAGGCGGCGATCCCCGCGAAGACGAAGACGCCCACCGCAAGGTCTCGTCCGGAAGAGGTTTGCTGCATGTTCATCCTCCAATCGGCCAATGCAGGCCGGGGTGCGGCCGATCTACACGCCCCAGAGGGCCGTGATCACGTAATCCGAGAGCAAGATGCACACCGATGCGGTCACCACCGTCGAAGTCGTCGCGGCACTCACTCCTTCCGTGGTAGGCGTGCATGTGTACCCGCGATAGGTCGCGATCAGCCCCACAAGAATGCCGAATATCGCGGACTTGAGAAAGGAGGCCACGACGTCGTCGAAGAAATCCACCGATCCCTCGAGGCTGGCCAGATAGGTTCCGGAGTCCAACCCGAGGAACTCCACGCCCACGAGATAGCCGCCAAAAATCCCGAAAAAGATGAAAAAGGCGTTCAACAGCGGCATCGCGAAGAACAGGGCCAGGGCTCGGGGCGCCACCACGTAATCCACGGGGTCGATCGCCATCATCCGGAGTCCGTCGAGTTGCTCCGTCGTCACCATCGCCCCGATCTCGGCCGCCTTCGCGGAACCGGCTCGGCCGGTAACGAGGAGTCCGGTCAACACCGGCGCGAGTTCGCGAATCAGCCCCAGCCCCACGACTGCGCCGAGCGAACTCTCTGCGCCGAATCGTGTGAGCGTGTTGTAGCCCTGGAGGGCGAGCACCATCCCCACGGTCAGACCCGAAGCGCAGATGAGAAGCATCGAAAGCACGCCGGCGTCGAAAACCTGCCGCGAAAGACTGCGCAGGCGCCACGGCCGCGTCAAAACCACGATCGCAACCGCTCCCGCGAAGCGAGCGATCGAGCCGAGCGAAGCGATGAGACCGAGCGCCTGGCGGCCCAGTTTCTGGAACAGGCGGCTCACGGGGAATCTCCCGCTTCACCGAGGCGCGCGGCATGGGCTCGCCCGTCGGGACCCAGGAAATCGGAAATCCGCGGGTTTGCGCTCTGGGCCAATCGATCCGGCGATCCCGAAATAGCAACGCCGTCCTGCAACAGGACCAATTGGTCGGCCATGCGCAGAGACGAAGCGATATGGTGGGAGGAGACGATCAGGGTGAGGCCGCGCTCGCGGTTCAGGCTGACGAGAAGCGCTTCAATGCGGGCCACGTTGGGCGGGTCGAGTCCCGAAAAGGGTTCATCGCAGAGCACGATTTGGGGATCCATGATGATTGCGCGAGCCAGGGCGGCGCGGCGTAGCATGCCCCCCGAAAGCTCGCCGGGCAGTAGATCCTCGACGCCTTCGAGCCCCACCGATGCCAGGCGCCGGCGGACCATCTCCTCGATGTCTTCCTCGCTCCGGTGGGTGTGCTCGCGCAAGGGCAGAGCCACGTTGTCGCGGATCGTCATCGAATCAAGAAGCGCCCCGTTCTGGAAGAGCATTCCCAGGCGCCGGCGAGCCCGGTAGACCTCGGCCTGGCTCCCCCCGGTTACCGCATCACCCGCCACGGTCACCTGGCCCGAATCCGGCCTCTGGAGTCCCCCGATGGTGCGAAGCAGCGTGCTCTTGCCAGAGCCACTGCCCCCCATGACGATCGAGATCCCCCCCCGTGGAAACTCGCAATTGAGGTCGCGAAAGACCTCCCGCGCACCAAATCGGAGTCCCACCTGGCAGACCTCGACGTGCGGCTCGTCGCGTCCGGCTGTACTCACGGGTGTACCGTAGCCCAAACACCGGTTTCCCTCCCCGGCTGGCCCCACGCCGTTTACAGGGCCCGCCAGTTCGTCGAAAATGGGAAACGCATGCGGGCGCCAGGGTTTCAGGGCCCCGGGGCCATCTTGCACGAGGCGACGGGAATCAACGAGAGGACTTCCGATGAAGCTGGGCGCGATCATACGAGTCATGGGAGATGCCTCCCACGCCGACACCCTCCAAAGCGCGGCCGTCGCGGCGGAGGAAGCCGGCCTCGACGAAGCCTGGGTAGTGGACCACGTCGCCATTCCCCCCGATGATGCCGAGGGTTCGAACGGGCGTTACCTCGACCCCCTCGCCACTCTCGCCTGGTTGGCCGGCAAGACCGAGCGCATCGGGCTGGGGACCAGCGTGCTGGTGCTGCCCTACCGTCCTGCCTTTCCCACGGCGAAATGGATCGCAACGATCCAAGAACTGTCGGGCGGTCGCCTGCAACTCGGCGTCGGCGTGGGCTGGATGCGGCCCGAATTCCAGGCCCTGGGCGTTCCCTTTAGCGAGCGTGGGCTCCGTACCGACCGCGTTCTTGAAACGCTTCACCGTTGCTTCGATGCCGACGACGACGTCGTCGAAGAAAACGGACAGCCGCTGCTCTTCCGACCTCGCCCGACCCGCCCGCCGATCTTCGTGGGAGGCCGCGGCGAGCACGCCCTTCGACGGGCGGTGCGTTTTGGCGAGGGCTGGATGCCCATGGGCAACGACCCCGAGAAGCTCGCGCCCGAGGTCGCGAAGCTTCGCGAGCTCGCCGAAGCCGCCGGGCGCCCCACCCCCGAAGTCGTCTCGCTGGGCGGGTTGCCGCCGGGCCAGCCCGAGCGGGGGGCCGAGATCCTGCACGCGCTCGCCGAGGTGGGCGTCACGCGCTTTGCCGCGGGCGCGCGCTACGACGACGCCGACGGTTTTCGCCGCGGCCTGGACGACTTGCGCGCCGCCCGCGAAGCCGCAGGCTGGGAGCCCGCCTAGCCCACACCCGTCACGCGAAGGGAGGCCACGTCCTCGGCCGCGCCTCCCTCAGTGCGAGCCGGAAAGCGACCGACCCTCCGGCTGGTGTAGCCTCCCTCGGTCGCCGCCTCGCCGCAGGGATACATACGGCCATGGCGAGGAGCGAATCCCATGTATATCTGTGCATGCGGATAGATTGATGTATAATCTGGGTCCGTCGCCCCGAGGGGAAAACCGTGAGCCCTGCCCCGAAATCGCCGTCCATCGCCGAACTCCTGCGCCAGCGCATCCTGGTGAAGGACGGCGCCATGGGCACCATGATCCAGCGCGAGGGCCTCGCCGAAGAGGGCTTCCGGGGGTCGCGCTTTGCCGATCACGATCACGAACTCCAGGGCAACAACGACCTGCTCGTACTGACCCAGCCCGACCTGATCGTTTCGATCCACGAGCAGTTTCTCGAGGCCGGTGCCGACATCCTGGGCACCACCACGTTCAACAGCACGTCGGTCTCGCAAGCGGACTACGGGACGGAGGCGCTGGTTTCCGAAATGAACTGCGAGGCCGCGAAGCTCGCTCGCATCGCAGCAGATCGCTTTAGCGAGCGCGATCCCGGAAAGCCCCGCTTTGTCGCCGGTGCCATGGGACCGACGAACAAGACTCTTTCGCTGTCTCCCGAGGTCAACGACCCGGCCTTTCGTTCGATCACCTGGCAACAACTCGAAGATGCCTACGCCGAACAGGCTCGTGGCCTGCTTGAGGGCGGCGTCGACCTGCTGGTCGTCGAGACGATCTTCGACACCCTGAACGCGAAGGCGGCTCTTGTGGCCATCGACCGCGAGTTTGCCTCGCTGGGGCGCCGGGTACCGATCATGATCTCCGTGGCCATCACCGATGCCAGCGCACGAACGCTTTCCGGGCAGACCGTCGATGCCTTCTGGTACTCCGTGGCCCATGCCAACCCCCTCTCCGTAGGGGTCAACTGCTCGCTCGGAGCCGCCGAGATGCGACCCCACGTGGCCGAACTCGCGCGCATCGCGCCGACGTTCGTGTCGAGCTATCCCAATGCGGGACTCCCGAACGCCTTTGGCGAATACGACGAAGAGCCCGGCACCACCGGCGAACTCGTGGGCGAGTTCGCCACCAGCGGCCTCGTCAACATCGCGGGCGGCTGCTGTGGCACCACGCCGGACCACATCCGGGCCATCGCCGAAGCGGTCGACGGCGTCGAACCGCGAGTCGTCCCGCAAGAAGGCGAGCGGCTTACCCGCTTTACGGGCCTCGAGACGTTGACGATCCGCCCGGAATCGAACTTCATGATGATCGGTGAGCGCACCAACGTCACGGGCTCGGCGCGTTTTCGAAAACTGATCCGCGATGACCAACTGGACACGGCGCTCGAAGTCGCACTCGACCAGGTGCGCGGCGGCGCGAACCTGCTCGACGTCAACATGGACGAGGGCATGCTCGACTCCGAAGCCTGCATGCAGACCTTCTTGAACCTCATTGCCTCGGAGCCCGAAATCTCGCGCATCCCGATCGTCGTCGACAGCTCGAAATGGTCGGTGATCGAGGCGGGGCTGCGGTGCATCCAGGGAAAGGGCGTCGTCAACTCGATC
>JAZAOF010000163.1:0-6943 GCA_036228265.1 Myxococcota bacterium
CGCCCCGGTTCCACCGGAGCTGGATCCGGGCGCTCCCGGGTGCGAGGCTGCATCGCCGCCCGATGTTCCCCCTCCGGGGTGCCGTTGCGTCTCGGCCCGGCCGCGTCCGGGGCGTGGTCCGAGCGGGTTTTCCGACGAACCCGGGGAGCGGGCTTTCCCTGCGCTCCCTTGGCGGTTCGAAGTTGCGTGTTGTGCGGCTGGATCCGTGGCTTCGGCGGGGGAGTGGGCCTCTCCGGGAGCTCCAGGAGGTGGGCTCTCTCCGGACCGATTGCCGGCCGCCGCGTGTTCAGCGTCGACCCCGTCTGCGGATTCGGTGGGAGCGTCCGGGTCCCCCGAAGCGGGAGGGGGGACGAGTTCTACCGGGTCGTGGTCACTCCCGGTTTTTGCCGGGAAGCTTTCACCGATCTCCGATCCGGGCGGGACTGCGCTTGTCCCGGCGGCCTCGTGCGCCGGACGACGGCCTGTTTTGTCGTCGGATCCCGCGGCCGCGCTTTCTGCGCCTTCGTCTGAACTCGGCTCCTGGCTCGCTTCCGGCGAACCCGGCGAACCCGGCGAACCCGGCGAACCCGGCGGACCCGGCGAACCCGGTGAACCCGGCGGACCCGGCGGACCCGGCGGACCCGGCGCCGTGGGTGGAGATCCGTCGGGCAGAGACGGAGGCATTGGCGGCGTCGGCGAACTCGGCGAGGGCCGTCCCAGAAGCAGTTCGAGAATCGAGTTCAGGAAATCCCCGAAACCCGCTGCGTGGACGGGCGGACGGGATGGGCCGAGTGTCCCGGGCGTTTCCATCGCGCCCG
The DNA here is from genome assembly GCA_036228265.1 of Myxococcota bacterium. Taxonomy (GTDB): domain Bacteria; phylum Myxococcota_A; class UBA9160; order UBA9160; family UBA4427; genus CAJXIC01. The sequence goes on from JAZAOF010000163.1 coordinate 798, forward strand.
CCACCCCCGCGGAGAGGATCATCGCCAAGCCAAGACACAGGGATTTGCGGTAAAGCGAGGGGATCATTCGCACCTGGATTCTCCGCGATCACGGGGCCCGGGGCCCGCCTGGCCAAGTCTACCGGACCCCTAGTTCTCCGAGAAGCAGCGGTTCGGGATGCGAGTCTTCCTGGGACGCGGCTGGCCGGCTCAAGATTCACGCGGTTCCCTCCCGGGAGGGGCCCGGCGTCGCCCCAGCGTTAGTTCTCCCGCGAGTTCCCTTGGGCTAGTCGCCCCAGAGTCCAGCGGTCGCGGCCTTCGGCGATGTCGTCCCAGGCGGCCCTCTGGGCTTCGAGGGGGGCCTTTTCGCTGTGGCATTCAGCCCCGAGAACTCCCGTGATCCGGGTGTCGGGCGCGTAGGCTTCCCAGCCTTCGAGTTCCGGGATGGCGGGCGAACCGGACCGAACGAAAGCCAGCCAACTGCGCTGGAGGATGTCCGAGAGCCGATCGACCTCCGCTCCTTCGCCGACGAGTCCAGGGGCCCAGTCGTTGTGCAGCGTGCCGAAGACGAAGGGGATCTCCACCGCATGGCAGGACCCGGCGAGTCCGCCGAAGGCGGGTGAAGGCCACGTGAACAGGTAGCTGTAGTTTCGCGAGGAGTGCGCGGCCGCGGCTTCGAGCATTCTCAGGGTGGGGACCCGCATGCGCCGGTCGGTTTCCATGGCCCACCAGAGTTCCGAGATCGGTGCTTCGGGGAGTGCCGCGCGGAAGCGCTCCAGTAGCGGGCGCGACCAGTCGCGGTCGAGGTAGGCCGGGCTCGCGAGAATCCGATCCAGGCGCCGGATCAGCCCGGCCTCGTCGAGTTCGAAGACCGCGGGATCCTCGAGCATGAACATCTTCATCTCGTCGAGATTCGTGCCGGCGAGGAGGGAGATGTCGGCGGTCTTGCCCGAGGCGATCGCTTCGATGGGCATGGATTCGATGAAGTCTCCGTCGACGCACGGTTGAAAGGTCATGCACCACGCGCTGTCGGGGTTCGAGGAGGCGAGGGCTTGTTGGCCGGCAAGAATCGTCTCGACGGAGAGTTCGAGAAGTCCGTCCACGTCGCCGGGGAGCAGTCCGACCTCGTGCATGAAGCGCTCGCCGGTTTCCAGCATGGCTTCGGGCCACGAGGTGTTGAAGGCGTGACCGCTCTGCAGGATTGCCCGCTGGAAAAGCGGTCGAGCCCGGGGCGAAGCGAGCAGGCTACTCGCGCTGGAAGCCCCCGCGGATTCGCCGGCGAGGGTCACCTGGGCGGGGTCCCCTCCAAAATGTTCGATGTTGTCCCGGACCCATTCGAGCGCGGCCACCTGGTCGATCAACCCGAGGTTGCCCAGGCTCCCCCCTTCGCGATCGCGCAGACCTTCGAGTGCCAGGAATCCGAAAGCACCCAGGCGGTAGTTGAGGGTGACGACGATGATGTCACCGCGCTCGACCAGGAATCGCCCGTCGTAGGCGGATTGCGACCCGGTGCCGTTGGTGAAGGCTCCCCCGTGAATCCAAACGAAGACCGGTCTTTTCGCCCCGTCGGTGGCGGGCGTCCAGATGTTGAGCGACAGGCAGTCCTCGCTCGGCTCGCAGGTTGCGGCCCAGCCGGTGAGTGTCATGAGGGGGCTCTCGTTCTGAAGAGCCGCGGGGCCAAAAGCCAGCGCGTCGCGCACCCCGGACCAGCCGGGGTGGGGTTCGGGCGCCTGGAAGCGCCGTGGGCCAACCGGTGGAGCGGCGAAGGGGATTCCCCGAAACACCTCGACGGCCCCCTCGCGGGTGCCGCGGATTCGTCCCGCACTTGTTTCAACGATGGTTTCCATGTTGCCTGGGGCCTCGCCTCCTCTCAGGGAATCCTAACGCCGGTTCTCTGCAGGTCGCAATTCGCCGCATCCCGGTAGGTACTTCCTGTAGCATCGGCTTCGTCGGGGATTTCGGGAAAGAACAGCCATGCCGGGCGAATGCTCCCAACCCTTGAGTTTCTGGCACGAGAGCCTTTCCGCCGCATCGCGGGTGCCGCGGGCCCCCTTGTCGGCCGACGACCGCGTAGACGTGGCCATCGTGGGAGCGGGGTACAGCGGGCTCTGGACCGCGTATTACCTGAAGGTGCTGGACCCCGGGCTTCGCGTGGCCGTGGTGGAAGCCGAGGTCGCGGGGTTCGGAGCGTCCGGGCGCAACGGCGGGTGGTGTGTCGGGCGGATGGCGGGGCTCGATCTCGAGGCCGGGGACGACACCGAGCGCGAAGGGGCCATGCGGCTCCAGCGCGCGTGTTTCGATTCGGTGTACGAGGTGGGCCGGGTCTGCGAGAAAGAGGGCATCGACGCCGACTTCGCGCGGGGTGGAACGATTGGCCTGGCGATGGGTTCCGCCCAGGCCGAACGCTTGAAGCGCGAGGCCGAGTCCTTCCAGCGGCTCGGTTTCGGCGACTCCGACCTCCGCTGGCTCGACGCGGAATCTTGTCGCAATCGCGTCGCGGCCGAGGGGGCGGAGGGGGGCCTTCTCTTCGAGCACTGTGCGGCGCTCCACCCGGCGCGTCTCGTTTTTGGGCTGGCGGAGACCGTCGAGCGCCAGGGAACCCGGATTTACGAGGGTTCGCGCGTGGTGCGCATCGAGGCCGGGGAGTTGGTGACGGATCGTGCCCGCTTATCGGCGGGCTGCGTGGTGATTGCCACCGAGGGGTACACGGCCCGGCTTCCCGGGTATGCGCGCTCGATGATCCCGATGCACTCGATGATGGTTGCGACGGAACCCCTTTCCGAGGAGACCTGGCGAGAGATCGGTCTCAAGCGCCGGGAGACCTTCGGCGATGGGCGTCGCATCGTCATCTACGGTCAGCGTACCGCCGATGGGCGCCTGGCCTTCGGCGGCCGGGGTCTGTACCTCTTTGGCTCCAGGGTCCGCGATCGGTTTTCTCCGAGGGATCCGGGGTTTGTGCGTGTCGAGCGCACCCTGCGGTCCCTGTTCCCGGTTCTTCGCGATACGAAAATCACGCACCGCTGGGGCGGTGCACTGGGCATCGCGCGAGATTGGCGACCCCGCGTCGTGCTGGACCGGGGGCGGGGCATCGCGCGACTCGGAAGTTATGCCGGCGAAGGCGTCGCGGCCTCCAACCTGGCGGGGCGCACCCTGGCGGAAGCGATTCTCGAGCGCGCGAGCGAACGCACCGACCTCCCGCTCGTCGACGACGGGTTTCCCAGCTGGGAGCCCGAGCCACTGCGCTGGGTGGCAGTGCGGGGCTTGAGGAAAATCGGCGATCGGCTCGACCGGCGTGAACTGGAAGGTCGCCCGACGCCGCGCTGGGCCCGATGGCTTTTCGACGCCTTCGTACGGAACTAGGCCCCGAGAGAGCCCCGACGTCGTCGCCCGGCCCTCGGGTAGCCCGATCCGGCCAGGGTTGTAGCGAGTGCGGCCAGGGCGAAGCCCGAGAGGCCGGGTAGGTCCGCGATATTGGGGAACGACAAGGGATCGTTGGGGTCGGTTCCCTGGGTGATCTCCTCGTCATCCATCCATCCGTCCCCATCGGTATCGGCACTGGCCGGGCTGGTGCCGGTGTCGGTTGCACTGACAAAGATCCCGGTGCCCGTTTCGTAGCCGTCCAGAAGGGTGTCGCGGTCGCGGTCGAGGCCCGCCCGTTGCCCCGAACCCGGCGGCTGGCAGGTGTAGGTCAGGGGGCCCTCGGTCACCGATAGGCCGCGCAATGTCGCGTCGCTGAGGTTGCCTCCCCTGTCATCGGCGAAAATTCCGCTGGGCTGCATGAACCATCCGCGCGGCACTCCTCCGACCGTGCCCTTCACCACGAGGTCGCACTCGGTCACGTTGCCACCGAGGGCGAGCGAAACGAAGGGCTCGGTGGCGGCCTGGATCAAGACATCGATCCTCGGATCGACGTCGCTGGCGTTCGTGGCGGTCCGGGTCACCTGTTGTCCGACGACGCTGGCGAGGTCGGTGTCGAAGATCATCATGGCTTCGGAGACCTGGCGCTCTTCCGTGGCATTGAGGGCGAACACCGGAGAGCCGAAGAAGGTCACGAGCGTATCGACGCTGCCGTCGTGGAGAAAACCGAAGCCGCGAATCTGGTCGCCCGTGTGCGGCGCTCCCAGGCCGGCATTGGTTCCGAACATGCCGACCTTCGTGTACTGGTTGCGGAGATGCGGGACCTTGAAATTCTGGGTTTCTCCCTCGAAGGTCTGCAATCCGCCTGTACCGAAGAGTCCGCGGGAGGCGTCGAGGTCGTGGCAGGCGTCGCAGGTTCCGATGCCGTCGGTCGCCCCCGTGGCACCCAGGAAGATCAGGGCGCCTGCGCGCTGATCCGGCGTCATGCCGCTCAGCCCGAGGTCGAAACTGCGCTGGGGGTTCGGGGGTTCGATGATCTCCAGCGCGAACGTGGTAAAGAGCTGCATCTCCGCCGGGGTGGGGAGCGAGTGTCGTCCGAGAAGCCCCTCGAAGGCCACGATGAAGTTGTTGAACGAGAGCTCCGCATTGCAGGGGGCTCCTTCGCCGGCGGGGCGATTGCAGGGGTCGAGACCGAAAAAGCCGTCGGTGCGGTCGCCCCGCCAGTGCTGCCCACCGTTGAAACGGAGTCCGCGGAGCGTTTGGGTCGTCATCGGGCCCTTCATCGGATGGAAGGTTCCCACCGGCGGGCTTCCAGGGACCGCGGGTTGCGGGTTCACCGTGACCGGGGCATCGGGGTCGCCGAGGTCCCATGCGAGATCGTCGAGGTCGCCGTCAATGTGGCAGTCCGAGCAGGCAGACGTGCCGTTGCTCGAGGAGAAGTCGGCGTCGTAGAGGAAGGGGCGCCCGGCGACGACACCCGGGGGTTCGGGGTTGTGCATGGCGATGCGGACCTGGGCTCCACCGGCCAGGGGAATCGAGACGACGGAATTGTCGAAGCGCGTCGTGGCGTAGAGTCGCTGCTGGGCCTCGTCGAGGACGACTCCGGCGGGCCCGCCCTCGACCTGGATGTATTGGGAGCTTTTGACGGTGGGATCGAAGTTCGTGTCGAAGTTGGGATCCTCGATATCCGCGGTATCAAAGACCGCGATCTTGTCGGAGCCCATCGCGGCGGCATAGATCTTCAGCCCGTCGCTCGAGATCGCCATCTGCCGGACGTTCGAGAGGCTGTGGGGTTTTGCAGCAGCTTCGGCGGCCGGGCTTGGACTGCCGAAGGGCACGTGCTTGTTCAGGTGTTTCGGCGACACCGTCCCGGAAGCCGGGTCGATCACGGTGATTCGGGTTTCGACGGCGTGGCCGCGGACCGTCGTTCCACCGTGAAGGCCCGGCCCCTCGAAGCGGACTTCGTTTCGGGCATCGGTGTTCGTGACGTAGAGTTGGCCCGATACGGGGTTGAACGCCATGTTGAGGAGCGTGGTTCCGACATGGGGAAAGTTCGGGACCGCCGCGGGAGCCAACGTGTCGGCGTCGAAGGCAAAGACGTCGAGATCGGGCTGGGAGGACTTTACGATGTCGTTCCAGTTGCGATGGAGTTCATCGGTCCACTGGCTGGTCGCTCGATCGAACTTCACGATCAGCCCGACCTCGGGGGCCGGCGCTCCGAAGACGTTGTCCGAGGGGCCCGGGAGACCTCCGGGTGCGATGTCGCCGCCACCCGTGTTGCAGGGCGGGGCGGCCGCGAAGCCGTTGCAGACGGCCGTCTCGAGAATCGCCGTGGTTTGATTCCCGCTGTGGAACGCGGCCACGTAGACGGTTGCGCGGTCCTTGCTAACCGCCAGGGCGCGAGGCGTGTCGGCGAAGAAGGAAAGGATCTCGAGGGGAGTTCCACCGACCCCGGTTCCCGGGGCGTTGGCATTGAAGACCCACACGTCGGCCCGCCCGATGCCGGGCGTCAAAAACTGCGGATCGCCCGCCCCGGGGACCAACCCAATCGAAGGGTCGGTTCGTTGCTGGCCGCGGTGGGCCGTCGTGACGAAGGCTCGATCGGTGAGAAGGCCCGCGAACCGGATATCTCGGGGCTCATCGCCAACGAGCAGGGTGCGCGTGACCTGGGGAGGGCTCGAAGAATGATCGACGATGCTCACGCTGTCCGACAGCAGGTTCGCGACCCAGGCTTCGTCGTTGTTGCGGACGGCCACGGTCACGGGTTCGAGGCCCACGGAAACGGAGGCCGCGTGAGTGAGGCCCGTGCC
>JAZAOF010000164.1:0-16129 GCA_036228265.1 Myxococcota bacterium
TACGACCCCGAAAACCACGCCGCGATGGTCGAACAACGCGCACAAAAAATCGCCGGTATCGCCCGGGACTTTCCCCCCCTCCAGGTAAATGGACCCCAGAGTGGTGAGGTTCTCGTAGTCAGTTGGGGAGGCACCCTGGGCACCATCACGGCGGCCATCGAGGAACTGCGCCAGGAGGGACACGCCCTATCGCATCTCCACCTCCGCCACCTCAACCCGTTGCCGTTGGATCTCGAGGAAAAACTCTCCTCCTTCGCCCGGGTAATTGTTCCCGAACTCAACTGCGGGCAACTGTCCATGCTGCTGAGATCGGAGTTCCTGGTCCCCGCCGAGTCCTTTACGAAGGTCGACGGGCAGCCCTTCAAGGTGAGCGAACTGCGCGCGAGATTCGAGGCGGCCCTCAAAGGAGAATCCAAGTGACCGAAACCGCCACCAGCCGAAAGGACTTCGTCGCCGACCAGGAAGTGCGCTGGTGCCCGGGATGCGGCGACTACTCGATCCTGGCGAACATTCAGCGCGTCATGCCGGAGTTGGACATCCCCCGGGAAAATTTCGTATTCGTCTCGGGAATCGGCTGCTCGAGTCGCTTCCCGTACTACATGAACACCTACGGCTTCCACACCATCCACGGCCGGGCCCCGTCTTTCGCGACGGGGATCAAGGCGAGCCGCCCGGAACTCTCGGTCTGGGTCGTCACGGGCGACGGCGATGGCCTCTCCATCGGAGGAAATCACCTCCTTCACACCATCCGCAGGAATCTCGACCTGCAGATTCTTCTCTTCAACAATCGCGTCTACGGCCTGACGAAGGGCCAATACTCACCGACCTCCCTGGTGGGGATGAAGACGAAATCTTCGCCCCACGGTGCCATCGACCATCCCGTGGACCCGATTTCCTTTGCGCTCGGCTGCGGCGCCACCTTCGTGGCCCGAAGCATCGACACCGACGCTCGCCACCTCCAGGAAATCCTGCGACGCGCCCAATCTCATCGCGGCACCTCGTTCGTGGAGATCCTTCAGAACTGCCCCGTGTTCAACGATGACGCGTGGGCCGAGCTCGAAAACCGGAAGACACGCGCCGACACGTCTCTCCTTCTCGAGCATGGCAACCCCCTGGTCTACGGGGACATTGGCCATCGCCGCGGGATCGTCATGAACGGAGGCGTCCCCTCGGTCATCGAACTCCAGGACGACGAAGACCCGATCTCGCGGGGTGTGGTCGTACACGACGAGGGATACGAAACCCCCGCCTACGCGAGTTCCCTGGCCACGCTCGAGCGCCCCGAATTCCCAATTCCGGTGGGCGTCTTTCGCGAAGTGGATCTTCCGCGGTACGAGGACAGCCTTCAGAAGCAGGTCGACAACGCCATCTCCGAGCGCGGCGCCGGAGATCTCGACGCGTTACTGCACTCCGGGGAGACCTGGACCGTCGAAGCCTAGGCGCGCAGATCCGGAGCGTGATCGGCGAGAGTCTTGCCGATCAGGGCTGGCGATGCGGCCACGGGGACTCCGGCTTTCTCGAGCGCAGCGATCTTGTCCGACGCTTTGCCCTTCCCCCCGGAAATGATCGCCCCGGCGTGGCCCATGCGTTTCCCGGGAGGCGCATTCTGTCCCGCAATGAACGCGGAAACCGGCTTGGTCATGTTCGACTGAACGAACTCCGCCGCTTCCTCCTCTGCGGAGCCGCCGATTTCGCCAATCATGACCACGCCATGCGTATCGGGGTCAGCCTCAAAGAGCCCCAGGGCGTCGATAAAGGTCGTTCCGATCACGGGATCCCCACCGATGCCAACGCATGTCGACTGGCCAATCCCGAGACGGCTCAGTTGGTCGACGGCCTCGTAGGTGAGCGTCCCTGAACGGGAGATCACTCCCACGGGGCCCGGTCGCGTAATCTGCGCGGGCATGATTCCTATCCGGCACTGCTCGGGTGTGACGACGCCGGGACAGTTGGGGCCAACGAGCCGCAAGCCCGACCCCTCGATCGCCCGCTTGGCCCGGGCCATGTCGAGAGCAGGAATCCCCTCGGTAATGCACACGGCGAGGTCCAATCCCGCATCGGCCGCTTCGAGAATGGCGTCGGCGGCCCCGGGCGGCGGAACGAAGATCACGGACGCATTCGCGCCGGTCTGCTGAACCGCTTCCACCACGGTATTAAATACCGGGATGCCCTCGATCTCGCTGCCCCCGCGACCCGGATGGGCTCCTCCCACGACCTGGGTCCCGTACTCGGCGGAGAGTTGGGCGTGGAACTGCCCCATTTTCCCCATGCCCTGGACAAGCAGCTTCGTATTTCGATCGCAGAGAATGGCCATGATTTAACCCGCTTTTACAGCGCCGGAAGCGGCCGCTACGGCACGCTCACCGGCTTCTTGGAGCGTCTCGGCCGGCGTGATATTCAGCCCCGAGTCCGCCAGGATCGCTCGACCTTCTTCGGCGTTGGTTCCCTGGAGGCGCACCACCAACGGTACCCCGATCCCCAGTTCACCCGCCGCCGCCACGACACCTTCCGCAATCAGGTCACATCGAACGATTCCACCAAAAATATTCACCAGGATCGCCTTGACCTTGTCGTCTTGCAGGATGAGTTTGAAGGCTTCCTTCACCTTCTCCTTGTCGGCCCCGCCCCCGGCATCGAGAAAATTCGCCGGGCTACCACCGCACACCTGGATCATGTCGAGCGTCGCCATGGCAAGGCCCGCGCCATTCACCATGCACCCAATATCCCCATCCAAACCCACATAGGCCAGGTCGATTTCCTTGGCGGCCCGCTCGCGCTCGTCTTCTTCATCGGGATCGCGGAGTTCCACAATCTCTGGATGGCGGTAGAGCGCGTTGTCGTCAAAGTTGAGCTTGCCGTCGAGTGCAAAGAGATCGCCTGACTTTGTCACCACCAGGGGATTGATCTCGACCAGGCTCGCATCCTTCTCCACGAAGAGGCGAAACAGCCCTCGGGCAAAGGTCTCGAGTTTCTTCACCTGGGCCGCATCCAGCCCGAGCCCAAAGCCCAGGCGACGCACCTGGTAGCCCCCAAGACCGACGTTTGGGTCGACGTGCTCGGTGAGAATCTTTTCCGGCGTTTTCTCGGCCACCACCTCGATCTCGACTCCACCTTCCGTCGAGGCGATCAAGGCAAATTTCTCCTCGGCGCGGTCGAGCAGGATCGCGAGATAGAGTTCGCGCTCGATCTGCGAGGCTTCCTCGACGTAGACCTTTCGGACGAGCTTTCCTTCGGGTCCGGTCTGGTGGGTGCGAAGGGTCATGCCGAGGATCTCGCCCGCCACGCTCTCGGCTTCCTCGGGCGATCCGGCCAACTTGATCCCGCCGCCCTTTCCCCGGCCTCCCGCATGAACCTGGGCCTTCACGACCACGGTTTCCGCGCCGAGCGCGCGAGCCGCCGCCGCGGCTTCGGCGGGCGTCGTGGCCAATTGCCCTTCGGGCACGGCCACGCCGAACTCGCGCATAAGCGCCTTGGCCTGGTACTCGTGCACAGTCATGGCAATTCCTAGAGTTCGATCTGAGCGGTGAGAGTTCGGACGTGGTCGACCGAAGCGTCGAAGGCCTTGCGTTCGGCTTCGTTGAGTTCGACCTCGACAATTCGCTCTACGCCTCCCGCACCAAGAACACACGGAACGCCCACGTAGAGCCCATCCACGCCGTACTCTCCCTCACAAAGACACGCGCAGGCGAGTACCCGCTTCTTGTCCCGAAGGATGCTTTCCGCCATCTCGATCGCCGAGAAGGCGGGAGAAACAAAAGCTGAGCCCGTCTTGAGCAGGCCAACGACTTCGCCGCCGGCCCCCTTCGTGCGTTCCACGATCGCTTCGATCCGGGCTTCATCGAGAAACTGGGTTACCGGAACACCGGCCACGGTGCAGTAACGAACCAGCGGCACCATGGTATCGCCGTGACCGCCGAGAACGAGCGCACTCACGTCCTCCACGGAGACACCCAGATCCCAGGCCACGAACGAGCGGAAGCGTGTTGAATCGAGAACCCCGGCCATTCCGACCACCCGGTTCTTGGGAAAACCAGAGACTTCCTTGAACGTGTAGACCATGGCGTCTAGGGGGTTGGAGATCACGATCACGGTGGCATCGGGTGCGTTGTCGCGAACGCCCTGGGCCACGCTTTTCATGATCTGCAGATTCGTCTTCAACAGGTCGTCGCGAGACATTCCCGGTTTTCGCGCGAGGCCGGCCGTGATGATCACGACGTCCGACCCCGCCAGGGCGACATAATCATTTGCGCCTTCGATCGAGGCGTCGCTCCCGGCAAGCGGAGCTCCCTCGGCCAGGTCGAGGGCCTTGCCCTGGGGCATGCCTTCTACGACGTCGAAGATCACCACATCCCCGAGTTCGCGATAAGCAATCTGCTCCGCCAGTACACCGCCAATGTTGCCGCCGCCGATCAAGGCGATCTTGGGTCGTGCCATGTCTTCCCTTCCGTCTTCGATGTTTTCAAGGGGGGTGGAGGAAATCCTCGCACCTGCTGGATCCCGACGCGCGTTCAGTCCATGTTCGAAATGACCGCGTCGGCGAACTCCGAGCACTTCAACTTCGTCGCGCCCTTCATCAAGCGCTCGAAATCGTAGGTCACCGTCTTCGCTTCAATGCTGCGGGAAATCCCGGACTCGATCTTTTCCGAGGCTTCGTCCCATCCCATGTAGCCGAGCATCATGACTCCGGAGAGGATCACGGAACTGGGGTTCACCTTGTCCTGTCCGGCGTATTTCGGAGCGGTTCCATGGGTGGCCTCGAAGATCCCGTGGCCCGTTTCGTAATTGATGTTGGCACCGGGAGCGATCCCGATACCGCCCACCTGCGCAGCCAGCGCATCCGAGAGGTAGTCTCCGTTCAGATTCAGCGTCGCGATAACATCAAACTCCTTGGGTCGCGTCAGGACCTGCTGGAGCGAAATATCGGCGATGGCATCCTTGACGAGAACTTGACCTTCCGGCGGGTTTCCATCGCAATCGTCCCACCCAACGGCCTGCCCCGAAAATTCCTTTCGGGTCAACTCATACCCCCAGTCCCGGAAGGCCCCTTCCGTGAACTTCATAATGTTGCCCTTGTGAACCAACGTGACGCTCTCGCGCTGATTCTCGATCGCGTAGTTCAGCGCGGCCCGCACGAGCCGGTCGGTCCCCTCGCGCGACACCGGCTTCACCCCAATCCCGGAAGTGTCGGGAAAACGAATCTTTTCGACGCCCATCTCATCGCGAAGAAAGGCAATGACCTTCTTCGCCTCGGGAGACTCGGCCTCCCATTCGATTCCGGCGTAGATGTCCTCGGAGTTCTCGCGGAAGATCACCATGTCGACGAGTTCAGGGTTCTTCACGGGACTCGGAACCCCGGGATACCAGCGGACCGGTCGGAGACAGACGTAGAGGTCGAGGATCTGCCGCAGCGCGACGTTCAGACTTCGGATCCCGCCTCCCACCGGCGTGGTGAGGGGGCCCTTGATCCCGACGTGAAATTCACGAAAGGCCTCGAGCGTCTCCTCGGGCAACCAGTTTTCCGTCTGGTCGAAGGCCTTTTGACCGGCCAGGACCTCCTTCCAGGCGATCTTTCGCTGCCCGCCATAGGCTTTTTCTACCGCAGCATCGAAGACACGAACGGCGGCGGCCCAGATGTCGGGCCCCGTCCCATCTCCTTCGATAAAGGGAATGATCGGATGGTCGGGAACGGCGAGACGCCTCCCCTCCCCTCGCTCGATCTTTTGCGGCTCGGAACCCGGTGTCGATTGGTGATTGGTCATGGCGCACAGGGTTTAGCAATCCCGGCCCCCCACGCGCCATATCCCCCCAAACTCCCGGTCAGCCCTCGAGATCTCCCGCGGAGCAGACCCGGTTGCGCCCCAGAGACTTGGCCCGGTACATCGCCTTGTCCGAAGCCTCGAGAAGCAACTCCCGGGATGCCCCGTGTTCGGGAAAACTGGCCACCCCGATGCTGAGAGTCAACTCCAGCCGGTCCCCTGGGCCGATTTCGAACACGTGCCCCTCGACACCGCTCCGGATTCGCTCGGCAATCTGGAGCGCGTCCCGGTGAGAACTCCCCCCGAGAAGAATCGTGAATTCGTCTCCCCCGTAACGAGCCAGGGTGTCGACTTCCCGCACGTTCTCCTTCAACACGCCCACCAACCGGCGAAGAGCCTCGGTCCCCACGAGGTGCCCGTTGCGGTCGTTGACCCGCTTGAAGCGATCGAGGTCGAGGAACAGAAGCGAAAGATCGGTGTCGTAGCGCGCCGCTCGACGGATTTCGCTATCGACGGCGCTCAGGAGATAGCGGGCGTTGTAGACCTGGGTGACATCGTCGATAAATGCCCGTTCCTTCGCGAGCTCGTAATTTTCCGCGATATTCAATGCCGTGCTCGCGCGATCGGCGACGAGCTCGATACACCCGAGTTCGTCCTCGCCCATGGATCGGTCTTCCACGGGAACACAAAGAAGCCCGCACTCGCCTTCTCTCCCCCGCAGTGGAACGACGAGGAGCGGACCGTCGTGGCAGTCGGTGGCGTGAAACGCCGCCACGAGATCACCTCGATCGACGATTTCCGTCTGGCGGTAGGCATCGAGATCCGGGCGTTTGCCGTCGAGGAGCATTTGCTGAAGTCGCTCAGACGATTCTTCGGCCAATCCCCGAACAACGCTGCTGTAGCTCCCGGGGACCTGGGGTCGCCGAAAGATGGCAATACCGGTTTGGCGACCGGTGACCTCGAGAACCAGGTCAAGTGCCACCGGGTAGACCTTGCCCGCCTCCAGGCACTGAGACAACACGCGGCACTCTTCCAGGGTGTCGAGGCGCGCCCGAAGGCTTCGACCGGTTTCTCCCTCCTCCCAGTTTTTTCGGCCGCGAGCCACCCGTGCCCCGAGCGACTGTTCCTGCCCGGGCAATTCGAAAACTTCTCCCGGAGATCCAAACGCGTCCTGGCCCGGGAGCGGTTCGATGCCTTCGACCCCCAGCATCAGCCAGTTGCCTACCCGCCCTTCGTCGCAAAGGCGCCGACGAAACGAAGGCTCGGGAAGTCCGGGCACAGCAAGGTCCCACACGACCAACTCAAACGACTGGTGGGCGAGACACTCGAGGGCCGAAACCCCGTCCCGGCGGCGAACGCCCGGCTCCGCCTCTTGCAAACACCCCGGACCGGGCCCGTCGGAGACGAGCAGGTACCAGGAGTGGCGGGCTTCACCTGGGTTCATCCCATCTCCATCCCCATGCGCGGATTTTTCCGCGGTGGACACGATCCTCCAGGAGGGCCCGTCTCGCTTAACTCGACTCCGGGGAGTCGTCTACGGGAAGCACCTTCCGCCAACTCGCACCGGCGTCGTCGCTCTTCAAGATCGAACCCGTTTGTCCCACGATGAAACCGGTTTTTCCGCCGGGCGCGAATCCGACGTCGCGCATGAACGTAAATACGTTCGGGAAGACATCCTGGTCAAACCGTTCCCATGTCACCCCGCCGTCCGTGGACACGCGGACGAAACCCTTCTCGCCCACCGCGAGCGCTCGTCCCGGAACAGCCGTCGCCGAAAAGACGGCCTGGGCCAGGTCCATGTTTCGGTATTCCCAGGTCCGGCCCCCGTCGTTGGTCACCAGGATCACGCCACCCAGCCCTGCAATCAGCCCGTTGCCGTCATCGTCGAAGTTGACCGTGAACAAGATGGGATTCTGGATGACCCGTACGGCCACTCCCGGAACTTCGCTCTCCCGTCCGCGGAAATAGCGCTCGAGGAAATCGGGGTCGTCTTCGAGATAATCCTCGTAGTCCCACGGCGGCTGCGCCCGCATACGAACGCGATCGGTCGAGATCTCCGCATCCTCCAGGGCCGTCCGCACCGACTGTCCCCGGGCTTCGAGGAGCTCGAAGAGTTCATTCGGATCGCCGCCCCGGCCAAAGGCCTCGATTTCTTCGGGACTTGCCACGGACTCGATGGCGACGTTCAGGTGCTCCTCGCTCGCCACGTCCTTGGCGAAATTCCGGATCGTCTCGACGTCATCCTCGTTGATCTCGATGGCGTTGTAGGAAACTTCGACGAGCGGCATGGTCGCCGACCCCTCGATGGTCGAAGGCAGCCACGTGCGACCTCCGTCTTCCGAGTAGAAGAGGTATCCGAATTCCCCGATCAGCCAACAGCGAGACGTCGCAGGATCCCCCCGCTCACAGAAAATGTCGTTCAGGGTGACGTCCTCGAAAACGGGTTCGCCCCGGCGAACCTTCTCCTGGTCACGCTGGTCGAGCCACACGAACATCGGGTGCATCTCATCGACCATGAAGGAATCGTCGTCCCAGGTATTTCCTCCGTCCCAGGTCGCCATCCGGGTTCCCCACTCCCCGGTAATCCACGCGGTGTTCTTGTCGATCGCAGCCACCGAGAAGAAGTGCGGGCTCAGCTTCGGATCCATCTTCGGATTCGACTGTGCCTTCCAGGTGCGCCCCCCGTCCTCGGTTCGCAATACGAGGGCACGCTGACCGACCGCCCATCCGTGCAGCAAGTCGGCCATGGACACGTTGTACAGCGACTGGCGAGTGCCCGTTTCTCCCTTGAACCAGGTCTTGCCTCCATCTTCGGTGTAGTAGGCCGCACCGTAATAGCCAACGGCCACGGCATGATCCTCGTCGACTACAGAGATCGAGTAGAGGTCGTCGGGAAGTGCAATCTCGCCCGCCTCCGAGCGATCGAAGTCGATGTGCACCTCGTGACAAGCCAGGCTGAAGAGCCCGAGGCCAGCCACCAGCAATCCGAAAAAACGATTGAGGGACATGAAAGATTCGTCTCCGAGGTCGTCTCCCGCGTGCTTGAATCGCGTCGGGAGAGAAGGTAAAGGGGCATTCGCCCCGAGAAATGCGCACCCTTCGTAGACTAGGGGCCGCCGCGTTGTCAAGCGGCGGGGGCACGGGTAGCGTGCAGGTCGATCCCTGAAGCCCTCGTAACGCGATCCCCCTCGGGAATCCCACCCCGGGCCAAGGAGAGCCTCCATTTCGTCGACTCGACCCCAGTCCCCGCCGATGGATCCGCGAGCGTCGGCGAGAAACGGTGCGCGCGGGTCGTGGCTACGCCGATCGGGTCTCGAGCCCGTCGGTCGCCTGGTTGCCTGGGCACTCGTCGCGGCCTGGCTCGGGTTCTGGGGAGCCCTCGCCGACGCCCGCCTTCGGGGTCCAGAACGCGCGGCTCGCCGCCTCCGCCGAAGCCAGAAAAATGTCCACCGACTCGTCGCGCAACTCGGGGCACTAAAAGGCCTCTACGCCAAGGCGGGACAGTTTGCCTCCGTTCGACTCGACCTCCTGACCGGCGAGACCCGGCGCGCCCTCGAATCGCTGCAACAGTCGGTCGCGCCCATTCCGGTGGCCGCGATTCGGCGGATCATCGAGAGCGAACTCGGGGAGCCGGTTGAGAGCCGATTCAGTTCGTTCGACGCCCGTCCCCTGGGTTCGGCTTCCATCGGCCAGGTCCATCGAGCTACGCTTCCCGATGCCACGAGGGTCGCCGTGAAGGTTCAATATCCCTGGGTCGCCTCTTCGCTCCGCGCCGACCTTCGCATCGCGCGCACGGCCCTGATCCTCCTGTGCTGGACCACCGGCCGTCGCATCCCTGACCGCAAACGGCTGTTTGAGGAATTCGCCGCGAGCTATGCGGGCGAACTCAATTTCGAGAGCGAAGCTCGCTCCGCCCGGGAAATCGCCGGCAATCTCGCAGGCGAATCGGGAGTTCTCGTCCCCCGGGTCTTCGATGAGCACTCCACGCGACGCGTCCTCACCACGAGCTACATCCCAACGCTTCCCCTCGACCGCCAGGCCCTCTTGAATCGCGGCATCGTGCCCACCGCCGTCCTCGAGATCGTTGCCCGTGCCTACGCGAAGCAGGTCTTCGTCGATGGAATCTTTCATGCCGACCCCCACCCCGGGAACCTCTTCGTACTCGACGCCGAAGAGTCGGTGCATTCTCCAAAAGTCGTTTTCGTTGATTTCGGCCTGTCGAAACGATTGGACCCCGCACTCCGAGAAGCCATGCGCCAGGGGCTGTTCGCGTTGATCCAGCGGGACGCGGACGCCTTCGTCCGTCACATGGACGCCATGAAAATGATCGCGCCCGGAGCACACGGTGGGGTTCGTCGTGCCGTCGATGCCATGTTCGAACGCATCCGCCAGGCCCAGGAGGAGAACCGCCCCGAGCATGCACTCGGCGTCGCGGGTGCGCAGATCGTCGGACTGCAGGACGAGGCCAAAAAACTTCTCCAGGACACTCCCGGACTTCAACTCCCCAACGACCTGCTGCTCTACGCGAAGACGCTCTCCTACCTCTTCTCGCTGGGCGAGCGACTCGCCCCCGAAGTCGACCTGGTGAAGATCTCGCTGCCCTACCTTCTGCGTTTCCTGGCCGGACGCGCGTAACCGCGCAAACCGGTCGGTTCAACGTCCCAGCCGAAGCCCCTGCAAGCGGATAAAGCCTCCGGCATCGGCCTGGTCGTAGGCGCCTTCGTCCTCTTCGAACGTCACCATCTGCTCGGAGTAGAGCGAGTGAGGAGATCGCCGCCCAGAGACCCGCACACTACCCTTGTACAGGTGGACCCGGACATCCCCGGTCACGTTGCGCTGGGAAGCCTCCACGGTAGCCCGCAACAGGTCCATCTCCGGGGAAAACCAGAAACCGTTGTAGACCAGTTCGGCATACCGCGGGATCAACCGGTCCCGCTCGTGCATGACCTCGCGGTCCATCGTTATGGATTCCATGGCGCGATGGGCCACGTGCAGCACCGTCGCCCCTGGAGTCTCATAGACGCCTCGAGACTTCAGGCCAACGAAGCGATTTTCGACCATGTCGACCCGACCCACGCCGTGGGTTCCCGCGAGTTCATTCAGCCGCGAAAGCAGCGCGACCGGACCCAATTTCTCTCCATCGACTCGGACGGGAACCCCCTCCTGGAAACCGATCACGAGTTCCCGGGGTTCGTTGGGAGCGGACTCCGGCGACTGCGTCAGGATGAACATCTCCTCCTCGGGACCCCGCCAGGGATCTTCCAGGATCCCTCCTTCGAACGAGCAATGCATGAGGTTTCGATCGATCGAGTAGGGCTTCTCGAGCGTGGCACTGATGGGGATCTCGTACTTCTGGGCATACGTCATGCAATCGGTTCGCGACCGCAGTTCCCACTCTCGCCAGGGCGCGATGACCGCGAGTTCCGGAGCCAATGCCCGAAAGCCCAACTCGAAACGGATCTGGTCGTTTCCCTTTCCGGTGGCCCCATGCGCGACCGCATCGCAGCCCGTTTCCCGCGCAACCTCGACGTGGTGCTTCGCGATCAGCGGCCGAGCGAGAGCCGTCCCCAGGAGATAGACCCCTTCGTAGATCGCCCCGGCCTGGATCGCGGGAAAAACGAAGTCCGAAACGAACTCCTCTCGCGCATCCCGCACGATGCAATCCACGGCCCCGGTCGCCTGGGCCTTTTCCGGAAGGCCCGAAAGTTCCTCTTCCTGGCCCACGTCGGCGCAGTAAGCCACGACCTCGCAACCGTACTCTTCAATCAGCCAGCGAAGGATGACCGACGTGTCGAGCCCACCGCTATACGCGAGGCAGACCCGTTGAACAGAGCCGCGAGAGGCCATGGCGCCCTCCTGGATTCGGGAAAGGCCGCAGTGTACGACAAGTCACCGCAGACGCGAGGCCCCCGAACTCAGGGGCGCGGTGCCAACATCGTGCGCTCCAGAATCGCCTTCTGGCTGTGGAGACGATTCTCCGCCTGCTCGTAGACGAGAGAGCGGTCTCCGTCGAGTACCGCGTCGGTAATTTCCTCGCCGCGGTGGGCCGGAAGGCAATGCATGACGTACGCATGGGGAGCTCCCTCGAGAAGTGCCTCATTGACCTGGTACGCCTCGAAGATCTTTCGGCGCTCTTGCGCCTCGGCCTCCTGCCCCATGCTGGTCCAGGTGTCGGTGTAAACGAAATCCGCGCCGGCAATCGCCGCCGCCGGATCCTCCGTCCACGTGACCGAGGCACCGCTCGTGGCCGAAGCCGCTTCGACACGAGCCATCACGCCGGCCTCCGGTCGATGGGAGTCCGGCGTCCCAATGCGCAATTTCAAGCCGAGTACCCCCGCCAGGAGCGCGAGGGAATGGACCATGTTGTTGCCATCTCCGACGTAGGCCAACTCGGCCTTTCGGGGATCCATCTTTTCGGAAATGGTCTGCAGGTCCGCCATCGCCTGGCAGGGGTGCAACCGATCCGTCAACCCGTTGATGACAGGGATGTCCGACTCGGCCGCCAACTCCTCCACGAGTTCGTGGCTAAAGGTTCGAGCCATCAGCGCATCGACCCAACGAGAAATGTTTCGCGCCACGTCGCGAGGGCTCTCGCGCGTACCAATCCCGACTTGCTCCGGTCGCAGGAGAATCGCGTGGCCGCCCAACTGGGTCACTCCCGCTTCGAAGGTGACGTGGGTTCGCAAAGAAGGTTTCTCGAAGTACATGGCCAGCGTTCGACCGCGGAGGGTTTGAGGCCTCTCCCCCCGGTGAAAGAGATCCTTCAACTCCCTGGACCGGGCGAGGACTTCGAGCAATGCGTCCGCGGACCAGTCCGCGACCGATAGAAAGTGCAACGGTACAGTCATGGCGAGAGAAGGGTCCCCACCCCGCCGTCGGTGAAGATTTCCAGCAACACCGCGTGGCGAATTCGTCCATCGATGATGTGGGCGCGCGCGACACCGCCCGCCAGTGCTTCGATACAACAGCGGACCTTCGGGATCATGCCCCCCTGAATCGTGCCATCCGCAATGTACTTCTGAGACTTTTCGATCGAAAGCTGACCGACCAGGTCGCCCGCGGCATCCTGGACTCCCGCGACATCCGTCAGCAGGATCAACTTCTCCGCACCAAGAGCAGCGGACACGGCACCCGCTACCTCGTCGGCATTCACGTTGTGTGTCGTTCCGTCCTCATCGACGCCGATTGGCGCCACCACCGGGATGAAATTTGCATCCGTCATCGCTTCGAGAACACTGGCCTCGACCGACACCACCTCGCCCACTCGGCCGAGATCATGGTCGCCATAGCGCTTGCGGCGTACCCGCAGCAACCCGCCGTCACTCCCGGTGAGACCCACCGCGGTGCCCCCACCCTGCTGAATGCGCTCCACGATCTCCCGGTTGAGTGTGCCTCCAAGCACCATCTCCACGACTTCCATCGTGGCATCATCGGTCACCCGCAACCCGTCGACGAACTCCGACGTCCGACCCATCTGCTCGAGTGCCGATGCGATCTGTGGGCCGCCCCCATGAACGATGACCGGGCGCAAGCCGATGTGCTTGAGCAGAACCACGTCCACGGCAAATGACGCGCGGAGTTTCTCGTCGATCATCGCGTGACCGCCGTACTTGATCACGACCGTACTCCCAACGAAGCGCTTCATGTAGGGAAGCGCCTCGACCAGCACAGCCGCCTTGTCGACGAGATCCTTCATATCGTTCCCCGGGCGCCCAAACAGGCGGCGCGAAGGGCCATCGTACCCAAGACGGCGGAAACACGCCCAGATGGCGACGCGGGACTCAGAGGATGTAGTGGGAGAGATCGGGGTCTTCAGCGAGACCGCTCAGGCGATCCTTCACCATCGCCGCGTCGACCCGGATCTGGGTCGAGCCAAGATCGGGGGCCTCGAAGCTGAGGTCCTCGAGAAGTTTCTCCATCAGCGTCTGGAGTCGCCGAGCGCCGATGTCGGCGCTCGCCTCGTTCACCTGGGCAGCGATGCGGGCCACCTCGGTCAAGGCTTCGGGGGAAAAGTCGATCTCGATCCCCTCGGTGGCCAGGAGGGCCCGGTACTGCCGGGTAAGCGAATTGGCCGGTTCCGTCAGGATTCCAAGAAGGTCTTCCTGCGACAAACTGGTCAACTCGACTCGGATCGGAAACCTCCCCTGCAACTCGGGAATCAGGTCCGAGGGCTTGGCCACGTGAAACGCTCCGGCTGCGATAAAGAGCACGTGATCGGTCCGAACCGGTCCGTGCTTGGTCTGTACCGTGGACCCCTCGACGATCGGCAACAAGTCGCGCTGTACCCCCTCGCGGGAGACATCCGGCCCTTGCCTCCCCCCGGAACCCACCGCCACCTTGTCGATTTCGTCAATGAAGACAATTCCCGACTGCTCAACTCGCTCGACTGCGAGTTCACGAGCGTTGTCCATGTCGATCAGGTTCGCGGCTTCTTCCGCAACCAGGGCATCGCGAGCCGACTGCACGCTCATCCGACGGCGCTTCTTCTGGTTGGGCATCATCCCGCCCAGCATGTCCTTGAACTGCACCCCCATCTCCTCCATGCCCTGGGGTGTCATGATCGAGAGCGAAGGGCCGCCGGCATCGGAAACCAGTTCGACATCGACCTCGCGGTCGTCCAGGGATCCCTGGCGGAGTAGCTTTCTCAGCTTCTCGCGGGTTTCATGCGACCCCGCGCTTGCCGACTCCCCGAGTCGCTCGGGATCGAGAGTCGCATTCGGCTCGGGCGCCGGAAGCAATGCATCCAACAGTCGTTCTTCCGCTCGCTCCTCGGCCGCGCTCTGAACCTCTCGTTTCTGTTCCTCGGAAACCATTCCCAGCGCCAATTCAGTAAGATCGCGAACGATCGATTCCACGTCTCGACCCACGTAGCCCACCTCGGTAAATTTCGAGGCTTCCACCTTGATGAACGGAGCCTGGGAAAGACGCGCGAGCCGACGAGCGATCTCCGTCTTTCCAACCCCGGTGGGTCCGATCATGATGATGTTCTTCGGCGCGATCTCGTCTCTCAGTTCTTCGGGAACCTGCTGCCTTCGCCAACGATTGCGCAGGGCAATCGCAACAGATCGCTTCGCTTCGCGCTGGCCGACGATATAGCGATCGAGTTCAGACACGATTTCTCGCGGTGTAAAGGTCCTGTCACGCGTCACGGACGGCCCACCTGGCGAATCGAGTCGTTGGTGTAGATGCAGATGTCTGCTGCAGTGCGAAGAGCTTCTTCGACGATTTCCTCGGGACCCAGTTTCGAATGCTTGGCCAGGGCACGGGCCGCCGCCAGGGCATAGGCCCCGCCCGACCCGATGGCCGCGATGCCGTCGTCGGGCTCGATCACGTCGCCGTTGCCGGAAACCACGAGCAGGGTCTCCGCGTCGCCCACGAGGAGCATGGCCTCCAGGCGCCGCAGGACGCGATCCGTTCGCCAGTCCCGGGCAAGGTCGACCGCGGCACGGCGGATGTTCGACGAGTGGGCTTCGAGCTTCGCCTCAAGGCGCTCGACCAACCCCAGGGCGTCGGCGACTCCACCGGCGAAGCCCACCACAGCCTTCCCTTTCGCGATCGTGCGAACCTTGTCGGCCGACTGTTTCATGATGGTTTCACCGACCGTCACCTGCCCATCGGCAGCCATGGCGATTCGACCGTCGCGAACAGCCGCAACCACGGTGGTCGAGCGGATTCGGACACTCTCGGAAGAGTTCATCGGCCTTTCCATTTCTGGCGCGAGCCCGATTTCTTCGGTGCTTCCGAAGGCTTCCGCAATTTCGACGACGAGGCCCGGGGATGGGCTTCGTCGTAGGCCTGGCGGAGATGTTCGATAGAGACCGCGGTGTATTTCTGCGTCGTCGCGAGGCTCGAGTGCCCCAGTAGTTCCTGAATTTCTCTCAGATCGGCCCCCATGTCGAGGAGGTGGGTTGCGTAACTATGCCGGAGCCGGTGCGGGTGAACGCGATCCGAGATCCCCACCGCGAGGGCCCTTTTCTTCAGAATCCGTCGTACGTCCCGATCCCCAAGCCGCCTGGCCTCGGTGTCGCGACGGGGGCGAATCGAAATAAACAGGGGCTCCGCGAGAACCCCCGGGCGCTTCCGCACCTGGATCCACTTCTCCAAGATCTCGCGTGCCATGCCAGGAAGCGGCACGACGCGCTCCTTGCGGCCCTTGCCGAGAACCCGCAGTTCCCCTCGACGTCCATCGACATCGCGAACATCGAGCGCCACCAGTTCTCCTACGCGAATTCCGGTTCCGTAAAGGACCTCCAGGATCGTTCGATCTCGAAGCTGCCTCAACTCTTCCATGGGCCCCGGAGAGGGCTCCGGCGTCATCGCGCTAGATCGCGAAGCCGAAACGACATCGCTTTCGATCAGGGCATCGCAGTCGT
>JAZAOF010000165.1:0-5505 GCA_036228265.1 Myxococcota bacterium
CCGGCGCCGTTCCCCAGACTTCGACTCGGGCGCTTACGAACACCACCCTCCCCTTCATTCAACGAATGGCCAACCGGGGTATCGCAACCGCCGTCCGCGAAGATCCAGCGCTTACCCTCGGTACCAATGTCTGGAACGGAAGCCTGGTTCACGAGGGCGTCGCCGCCTCCCTGGACCTCGACGCTGTAGAGATTCCGACGAACTAGCCTATCTCGGTATACGCGGGGTTGTAGGTCTTCTCCGCAATGAAGGCCGCGATGTCGTCGGGTCGATCCTCGAGCGCCAACCCGAGGTCGAAAATCTTCTCCGCAACCGCGATCGCGACCGCGGCCGATGCCTTGCGGATCCGACTGCGCGACGGGTAGAGAAGACCGCTCTCCTCTTCTTTTTTCGTCAATTGCGTGGCGAGAGTCTCTCCTGCCACGAGAAACATCTCTTCGGTCACCCGCTTCGCCCGGGTAGCGTAAAGGGCCAGCCCCAGGGCGGGAAAAATGTAGACGTTGTTGCCCTGGGCGGGCTCGATGGTCTTGCCATTCACCTCGAGCGGCGGAAAGGGAGTTCCGCTCGCGAAAAGACAACGCCCCGCGGTGCCCGTATACGCCTCTTCGGCAGTGCACTCGCTGCGGGAGGTGGGATTGGAATAGGGAAATACGATGGGCCGCTCATTGAGATCGGCCATGGCCTTCAGGACCTCGGCGTTGAAAGCACCGCCGACGGTTGAAACCCCGATGATGGCAGTCGCCTTCATGTCCCGAATGGTCTGGGGAAAGTCGGCCCCGCCCGAGCGGTCCACCGCGAAAGGCTTCTGAAAATCCAGGAGCGAATCGATTCGATCCCGGGTGAGTAGACCGTCGACATCGAAAAGCCAGACCCGCTCCCTCGCTTCCTCTTCGCTGAGGCCTTCGTTCTGCATCGCAAGAACCAGCAGTTCCGCAATGCCGCACCCCGCTGACCCCGCGCCGAGGAAGAGAATCCGCTGATCCGACATCTTCTCCTTCTTGAGGCGGCAGGCTGCAAAGAGTCCCGCGGTGGCCACGCCTGCAGTCCCCTGGATGTCGTCGTTGAAACAACAGATCCGGTCGCGGTACTTCTGGAGAAGCGGGACGGCGTGGTGGATATTGAAATCCTCGAACTGAATGCAGCAGCCGGGGTAGACTTTTTCCACGGCGGTGACGAATTCCTCGAGAAACGCGAAGTAATCGTCCCCCTCCATACGGTTCTGGCGAAGCCCGGGGTAAAGAGGATCCTCGAGAAGAGCCTCGTTGTCTGTCCCGAGATCGAGCGTAACCGGGAGCGTGTACTGAGGAGGAACGCCCGCGGCGGCAATGTAGAGCGCCAACTTTCCAATCGGAATCCCCATGCCGTTGGCACCGAGATCTCCCAGGCCGAGGATACGCGAACCGTCGGTGACCACGATGAAGCGGATATCCTTCTCGGGCCAGTTGCCCAGGACTTCTTCGAGACGCCCCTTGAACTGGGCATTGAGGAACATCCCCTTGGAGTGCCGGAAGATATGACCGAACTCCTCGCAGGCTTCTCCGACGGTCGGCGTATAGACAAGCGGCATGTACTTGTTCGGGTCTGAAACCAGGAGCGCATAGAAAAGCGTGGCGTCGGTGTCCTGGAGTTGAGAAAGAAAGACGTAGCGGGCGAGGTCGTTGTCACAGGAATCGCACTGTGCGGCAGCGCGCTGGATGCGCAATTCGAGAGTCTCGACGGCCGGCGGGACGAGGCCCTCCAGACCCAGTCGATCCCTCTCTTCGAGCGTGAAGGCGGTGCCCTTGTTGAGTTCGGGGTCGTGGAGAACTTCGAACGCTCGGCGGACAGACATGAGAGGTCTCCTGGTCGATTAAGAGGATTCTCGGGGGTTTGGTGAAAATCCCCGGGATCATACCGAAGCCGAAAATGGTGAGGGACGAACGTCGACGGCGACACCCCGGTCGCATTAGAATCCCGTACGGAGGAAGAAAGCATGAATTTCGAAATCCCGGAGAATGTCCGCGAGATCCGTCACCGCGTCCAGAGTTTTATCGAAACCCACGTCTACCCCGCCGAACCCCTCTTTGACGGGGACCGCACCGAAGAGTCCAACGCCGCGCTTCGAGAACTGATGGACCGAGCGAAATCCGAGGGACTCTGGGCCCTCGGTCACCCCAAGGAGATCGGCGGCCAGGGACTGCCCTTCCTTGACTACGTCTACGTGAACGAGGTCGTCGGCCGATCGGAAATCGCCATGGTCGCGCTGGGCACACATTCGCTCCAGGACTCGATCATGTTGATGGAATTCGCCTCCCCGGAATGGCGGGACCGCTACCTCAAGCCACTGGTCGAGGGGGAGGTGTTCCCCAGTTTCGCAATGACCGAACCCCAGGTGGCCAGTTCGGACCCCACCCAACTCGAGACCACCGCGACCCTGGAAAATGGAGAGTGGGTGATTCGTGGGCTCAAATGGTTTACCAGCGGCGCCAACCGCGCCGCCTATACGACCGTGATGTGCCGGACAGAGCCGGACGCACCCCCGCACGACGCATTCAGCATGATCGTTGTCCCAACGGATACCCCCGGCTATGAGATCGTTCGAGACGTCAAGGTCATGGGGCACCGTGGCGGCCACTGCGAAGTCCGTTACAACGACGTCCGCGTGCCCGAGAGCCATCTCCTCGGACCCCGGGGTGCGGGCTTCAAGATTGCCCAGCGGCGGCTTGGGCCCGGGCGAATCTTTCACTGCATGCGCTGGCTGGGACAAGCCCAGCGTGCCTTCGACCTTCTCTGCGAACGCGCCAACAACCGCGTAGCCTTCGGCAAGGAACTCGGGCGCCACCAGCAGATCCAGAAGTTCATCTTCGACAGCGCCTGCGAAATCCAGTCGGCCCGCATGTTGACCCTGCACGCGGCGCAGAAGATCGACCAGGGAGACGAAGCCCGTGTCGAGATTGCTCTCATCAAGGTGATGGGCTCAAAAATGCTCCACAACTTGATCGACCGCGCCATCCAGGTGCACGGCGCCATGGGGGTGACCGAGGATACGCCCCTCGAAGGCATGTATCGCCGGGCTCGCTTCGCCCGAATCTACGACGGCCCCGACGAAGTTCACGTGATGTCCACCGCCCGGCGGATCCTTCGCAGCTACCAGGTCGGCGACGGCTGGGACTTCGGGCTGCACTGATCCCGAATACAAGCCGTTCAAAGAAAAGGTGTGCCCGCCTGAGCCACGCCCCTATCAGAGTTTCTCGGCGAGTTCGAGACCGCGCTCGATGAGGATCTCGGCCGTACTCCCGCCGTCGTCCATGGCGGCACCCACGGTCTTTCCCTTCAGGAAGCGGGCGTAGATCCCCTCGGCGATGACGGCGAGCTTGTAGAAGGAAAACGCCTCGTAGAACGCGATGTTCGATACGTCGCGGCCACTGCGTTGGGCGTAGGCCGACACGAGATCCGCGCGGTCCGGGAAGCCCGGGCGGACCGTGACGGGCGTGCCCGCTCCGGAAAGAACCGGGTTCGTGCGGTCCCCCTCGTCCACCCAGTACATCAGCGTATAACCGAGATCGGCGAGGGGGTCGCCCAGGGTCGCCATCTCCCAGTCGAAAATCGCCGCGATTCGACTCGGCTGCCCGGGATCGAGCGCCATGTTGCCCAATCGGTAATCGCCGTGAACGATCGTCGGCGGTGGGGATTCTGGGAGCTTGCGGTGCAGGTGGTCGATGAGCGCGTCGATCGCTGGGAGCTCCCGGGTCTTCGAACGCTCCCACTGCTGGGACCAGCGTTTGACCTGGCGGGCCAAGAATCCCTCCGGGCGCCCGAAGTCGGCCAACCCCACGGCTTCGAAGTCCACTCCATGAAGCTCGACGAGCGCATCGACCAATGACGAAGCGATCGCCGCGCGCTCGGATTCGGACTCGGCAAAACCCTCGGGGAGGTCTTCGTGAAGAATCACGCCGGGGCAATACTCCATCACGTAGAACGGAGCGTCATTGACTTCGAGATCCGAACACAGTGCAATCGTTCGCGGAACCGGCACCGGCGTGTCCCCCAGCGCTGATAGGACCTTGAACTCCCGCGCCATGTCGTGCGCCGTCGGAAGAACGTGGCCGAGGGGCGGCCGTCGCATGACCCAATCGTGGCCCCCTCCACGGACCCGGTAGGTGAGGTTGGAGCGACCGCCCGCGATGAGTTCGAAATCGAGGGGAACATCGCCTCCGGGAACTTCGGCGGCAAAGAAACGCGCAACGGGAGCAGCGGCGATTCCGGGAACATCGGGCATGGGGGAAGTATAGAGACTTCTCTGTCGCGGCTAGAGCAGGAGCGCCAGGATCAGGGGGAGGGTTACGAAGGAAAAGACGGTGGAGAGGACCACCGTACTCGCGACCTCGCTGGACGAGCGTCCGTAGCGCTCGGCGAACAGGTAGTTGATGACGGCGACGGGCATCGCGCAATCGAGAATCAGGACCCCCCGGGCGACCCCCTCGAAGCCGAACAACTCGGCGACCGCCCATCCGACTCCCAACCCGAGACCGATGCGAAAGGCCGAAAGCATCGCCGTCCGGGGAATTCGATCGACCTTCAACTGCGCGAGCGAAACCCCGAGCGTGAGCTG
This sequence comes from Myxococcota bacterium, assembly GCA_036228265.1. Classification (GTDB taxonomy): domain Bacteria; phylum Myxococcota_A; class UBA9160; order UBA9160; family UBA4427; genus CAJXIC01. The sequence goes on from JAZAOF010000165.1 coordinate 4,592, forward strand.
CATCAGCGGAACGGTAAATGCCCCCAGGAGCGAGGTAAAACGAAAAGCCCACTCGGGGGGTTCCAGGTCCAGCAAGACGAAGGTCACCGCGATCACCACGGCATAACTCAGAGGCGTCCGAAAAAACTGGGCGAAAGAAATCTCTCGCGTCCAGAACCAGGTCATGACCGTGAACTGCAGGGTCGCCATGATCGCGAAGATCACCACGCCGAGGGCGAACCCCTCGGAGCCGAAGGCAAAAAGGATCACCGGCAGCCCCATGTTCCCGGTGTTGGGCATGGTCATCGGACCGATGAAGGTCGCGACCGGGATTCCTGCGATCCGCAGAACGAGAGCGGCGATCAACAACATCGCGATGATTGCGACGAGAATCGCGCCGGCCATCTCGAAGACGAGGCTACCTTCCATCTCGAGATCGACGATGCTCGAGAACACCAGGCAGGGCGCTCCCACGTTCATGATCAGGTCGGTGATCAACTCGGTGTCGTAGCGGCGGCCCATCCGGATCCACGCGTAACCGAGACCGGCGCACAAGTAGACCGGAAGGACGATGGCAACGAGTTCGGCGAACAACGTGACTCGCGGCGCCGGGCCGGCTAGCGACCGACGCCCGAGAAGGAGTTCTTCTCGCTCATTCGCTCGAGGAGTCCCGAAGGCGAACCTCCCGAGAGGACTTCGCGAAACTGCGTGCGATAGGCCGACACGAGGCTCACCCCCTCGACCACGGCGTCGATGGCCTTCCACCCCGCCTTTCGTTCCCGCATGCGGTAGTCCACCGTCGCGCCGTCGAAATTTCCGCCGACGATCCGGGTCTGAACAGTCACGTCGCCGCGAAGTTCTCCCCGCGCGCCCACGACCTCTACGCCTTCGTCGCTATACCGCTGCAAACGGCTCCCGTAGGTGCGCGCCAGGAG
>JAZAOF010000166.1:0-12256 GCA_036228265.1 Myxococcota bacterium
CCCCGTCGTATGCAGGATGCCTTTTGGTTTTCCGGTCGTTCCGCTGGTGTAGAGAATGAAGAGCGGGTGCTCGGCATCGAGCTTGGCGGGGGCACATTTCGCGCTGGCCTCGGCCATCTGTTCATGCCACCAGAGGTCGCGTCCTCGTTTCATCTTGACGGGGTTCCCGCAACGCTCGACGACGACGATGTGCTCGACGCAGGGAGTTTTCTTACACGCGTCATCGACAGCGGGCTTCAGGGGGAAGGCTTCACCCTTTCGGTATCCGCCATCGGAGGTGATGACGAGCTTTGCCCCGGCATCGTTGATGCGGTCCCGCAGGGCATCGGCCGAAAAGCCTCCGAACACGATGCTGTGCGTTGCCCCGATCCGGGTGCATGCGAGCATGGCGATCGCAAGCTCGGGGATCATCGGCATGTAGAGGGCGACACGGTCGCCCTTCTTCACGCCGAGACCCTTCATCACGTTCGCGAACCGGCAGACTTCCCTGTGCAACTCCGCGTAGGTGAGCACCCGGGAATCGCCCGGCTCCCCCTCCCAGATGATCGCGGCCTTGTTTCGTCGCCACGCGTTCTCCCCTTCGAGATGGCGATCGAGGCAGTTGTAGCTGACGTTGAGTTTGCCTCCGGCAAACCACTTCGCGAAGGGCGGCTTCCAGTCGAGAACCTTCTTCCAGGGAGCGAACCAGGAAACATTCTCGCGGGCCATCTTGGCCCAGAAGCGCTCGGGGTTCTTTTCGCCGAGCTTTCGGTATTCATCGACCGTCTTCTTGTTCCAGTTGGCCTGGCGCGCGAAGGCGTTGTCGGGCTTGAAGACACGATCTTCCTTCAACAGTCTCTTGATCTCGGGCATGGAATGGGGCTCCGTGATGGTCGAGGGGTCAGTCTGAGGCCAGGCCTTCGCGCACCCAGTTCTCGATTTCGTCGGGGTGCTTGGGAATGGCACTGTTCAGGTTTTCGATGCCGCCGGGGGTAACGACGACATCGTCTTCGATCCGGACACCGATGCCCCGGAAGCGGGCGGCTGGCCCGTCAGGGGTATTCGCGGAAACGTAGAGGCCGGGCTCGATGGTGAAGGCCATCCCGGGTTCGAGTTTTCGCGGCGTGCCGTCGGCGGTGTAGGCGCCGCTGTCGTGTACGTCGAGGCCGAGCCAATGGCTCGTGCGGTGCATGTAGAACGGTTTGTAGCTTCCCGTTTCGATCGATTCCTCGACAGATCCGTCGAGCCAACCGAGGTCGATCATGCCGCCGACCAGGGAGCGGAGGGCGGTATCGTGGATCGCATCGAGATCGTTCCCGGGCTTGCATTCCGCGAGTGCACGTTCCTGGGCTTCGAGGACGACTTCGTAGACGGCTCGGGCCTCCCCCCGGAACGTTCCTCCCACGGGATAGGTCCGCGTGACGTCCGATGCGTAGTTTTCGAACTCCGCGCCCGCATCGATGAGTACCAGGTCGCCATCCACCAGGGGGCGGTCGTTTGCCACGTAATGAAGGACGGTGGCGTTGACTCCACCGCCAACGATGGTCCCGTAGGCCGGTCCGTTTCCACCCAGTCGTCGAAAAGCGTACTCGAGGGCGGCTTGCAACTCGTACTCATTGCGTCCCGCCTGGGCCAGGTGAGCGGCCTCGCGATGGGCCTCGGCCGTGATCGAAGCGGCGCGGCGCATCAAGTCGAGTTCCGCCGGTTCTTTGATCAGTCGCAACTCGTGTACCTGGGAGCGCGGGTCCACGATCTCCGCGGCGGGGATGACACCGGTTCTCGAACGCTTTCGCATGTCCTCGAGAATCGAGATCAATTGCGCATCGATTTCCGTGTTGCGTCCCAGGGAGTGGTAGACGCGGGTGGCCTTGGAGAGGATCTCCGGCAGTTCTCCCGCGAGTTCGCCAATGGCGAACGCCCGGTCGCCCCCGTAGTCCGCAACGGCTCCCTCGACACCCGGGCGGTAGCCGGTCCACGTCTCCATGTCGGGGTCGCGAGGTTCAACGAAGAGCGTAAATTCCGGGCCCCCGTCGGTGCGAAGTACGGCGACCGCGTTCGGGTGCCCGTAGCCCGTCAGGTACCAGAAGTCGCTGTCCTGCCGGAACGGGTATTCGGTGTCGTTGGATCGCGTAGCGGGACGCGCGCCCACGAAGAGGGCGACGGCGTCCGGGCCCATGGCCTCGAGAAGCTTCTGACGGCGTCCAGCGAACACCGCGGCAGTCTAACGCCCTAGTCGGCTCGGGTGCACACGATGCTGAGGCCGGCGCAGTAGGTGGCACAGATGCCCCGTTCCGCTCTCACGGCCGAGTAGTAGAGGCCGTCTGTGCGGGGTCGAGGAAAGTCGAAGACCTTGACGGGACTGGTGGTTTCGGGATCGACCGAGAAAATCCGCCCTCCCCAGGTCGTGACGAGGGCCCGGCCGTCGGCACTGAGACGGAGGTCCTGGGCAAAGTCGAGATCCGGGTGAAAGTCGGTATCCAACGTGATCCAGCGTGCGCCTTCGAGCCCCGGGCCCTTGGCCTGGGGGGGGCGGACTCCGAGTTTGAGCGTGCGTCCCGAGGACACGGCGAAGTAGCCGGTGCCGTCCTCGAGGAACCGGGCGTACTGCACCTCGACGTCATCGATCCGGGCCCGCTCGCTCCCGTCAAGATCCAGGACGATGGTGGGGTGCCCCCCAGGGCCTTTTCGTTCTGGGAGAACGTCGGTGGACACCCAGATCGCGTCGGTGGAAGGGTCCCAGGCCACGGTTTTTGGTGCGAGGGCCGATCCCCCGCTTGCGGGAAGAGGCCACTCGGCGCGCTTCGTTCCATCCGGATCAATCCACACGACGGTGTTTTCGGGACTCTCCGATTGCGCGTCGCCAGAACCGGCGCCTCCATATCGCGTTACCAGTAGCGTTTCGCCTGGCCCCTGGGCCCATTCGTTCAGGCCTTTTCCCAGGTGGGGGAATCGTTCGGCACGCGCCGAAACGGGGTCGATCCAGCCAGCATCTCCGAAAAAGGTCGTGTAGTAGACCCGGCCGTTGGGGTGAGCAAGAACGTCCCAGGTTCCGCTCCGTTCATCCTCGGCGATGACGAGTGCGGGCAGCATTGCTCCTCTCTCGAGATCGAAGCGGCCGATTTGACGCGGCCCCGAATGATCGAGTTCGCCGAGGGGGCTACCCGTCTTGCGCAAGCCGCTCCAGAAAGCCGACTCGCCGAAGTAGAGAACCCCGCCTCGCGCGTCGCCGTACCACGCGCAGGATTCTTCGAGCGATTCCGTGGGCGGGGCGACGAATATGTCGAAAGCGGGAGCCGAGGCGCGATGGGTGACGACGCCGGGAAGGTCGGTGCAGCCCCCGAGGAGGGCAACCAGTAGCAACACCGGCCCTAGCTGCTCCTTGACCTTGGGTCCGCATCTTTTAGATGCACCGCATACTTTGGATGCATATCTAATAAATTTAATATAAACAGACACTTATGTTTCGATTTCTCTATTGGGAAAAGAAAATTGGATCCTGTGGTGCAGCCTTTGGATTACGCTCTGTCGAGCGGAATTCGCAAAATGTTCGTCTTTTCAAGGACTTGGATCCCGGCAGTCTCTTGGCACGGAAGCTGCTACTGACCAAACCGTGGATCCGGCCAAAGTGCCGTAGGTGTTTACACGGGCGCGTTCGCCTGCGGTTGCCGGATCCCCATTCATCTGAAACCCCTCGGCTGTATCGAATCAGCCGGGGGGTTTCTGATTTTGCGCTAGGAGGGTTTCGGGGCTCGGGAAGTGTCGGATTAGGAAGGACGGCGCGGCTTTTTCCGCCGCTCCGGTGATTTCGGTGTAGCGGCTGCGTTTGCTTGGAGGGCTTGCACGATTTCCTCGCCGAAGCCCTCGACAAACCACCGCTTCATCCCGGGAGCGTCCCGGAGTTCGCTGGCGTTGCTGGGGTTGGTCCAGGCGATGGACTCGAGCGTGGCGTTGGAGCAGAGAACTCCGGGATCCATTTTAAGCTCTGCGGCGCGTGGGGTACGCCAACTCTTGAGGGCGCGAAGTCGCTGCTCGGTTCGTCCGTCCATCCGGCGGCGCGGCGTGCCCTCGGACCGGGGAATGGGGCCGTGCGGTTTGCCCTCGGCTTTCGCAACGGCGGCGAGGAGTTCGTCTCCCAGGCGGCGTAGGATCAGGTCGCTGACCCCCTTGATCCGCGATAGTTGCTGCTGTGTCTTAGGTTTTTCTTGCGAAATTTCTAGGAGCGTGCGGTTTCCGAGAACCTTGAACGCCGGCCGATCGATTTCGCGCGCCCTCTTGTCGCGAACCAGGAAGAGCTGCCGCAGCACGCTCAGCGATTCCGGGTCGAGTTTTCGCGCTCCCTTGATCTTCAGGTATCCCAGCTTGTCGAAAGGTCGAGCGACCCATTCGCGAGCCATCAGCGTTTCGAACTCTTCCTCGGCCCATTCGATTCGCTTGGCCTTGATGAGCTCGCGGCGCAAGATCTTGGTCAGTTGAATCAGGTAGGTGACATCGCCCACCGCGTATTCGAGTTGACGCGGCGTCAGGGGGCGTCTCGACCAGTCCGACCGCTGCTCGTGCTTCGCCAGTTTTACGCCGAAGTGGTGCTCGATCAGGGCGGCCAAACCGATGGACGGATATCCGAGAAGCTGCGCGCTCAGCATCGTGTCGAAAAGATTCGAAAATTCGAAGCCGCAGTCCTTCTTCAGCATGTACAGGTCGTACTCGGCCGCGTGGAAGATCACCTCGACCTTGGGCGAAGCGAATACGGGCCCGAGCGGCTCGAGGGCGGCGGGTCCGCCCATGGTGAGCGGATCGACGAGGTAGGAGTCTTTTGCCGATGCGATCTGAACCAGGCAGGTCTTGTCGTAGTAGTGATAAAAGCTGTCGGCTTCGGTGTCGACGCCGATCACCGTTTCCCCGAGAAGCAACTTCGCGAGGTCGCGAAGGTCCTTTTCGTTGTCGATGATCTCGAAATCGGCCAATCCCATCCTCGATCCCACGGGGGCTATCGGGCCGAGCCGCCGCCGGCGCTCAACTAGCGCGCCAGGGCACTCGGCTACGAACAAGTTTTGTATGGGGGAGCGAGATGACGCGGGTCGGTCGATCCGCGGCGCCGCCGAGCCTAGCCGACCGCGAAGGAAACGGAAAGGACGAGACCGTAAAAGAAGACTGAGGGGCACTACACCGGTATTGTTCCGTTATATGAAACCTAGTATCATATATGGAACAGATCGGATCGACTTGGAAACCGTGTTCGATTCTTGGGAGCCCAATTGGAAGCCGCTGCAACGAGTGTCGAAAAAGCCGTGGATCTTCTTTTTCACCTACACGAGGTGGCCGAGCCCCAGGGTGTGACGGCCATCGGTCGTGCTCTGGGTCTCCCGAAGTCCAGCGCCCACCGGATGCTGCGCTCGCTGGGAAGACGGGGCTTGGTGGAACGCGACGAGCGCGGCCGCTATCGGGCGGGTATCGGGCTGTTGGCGCTCGGACTCGGCATCGTCGATCGCGAACCCATCGCGGCCGCAGCCCGGCCCGTCCTGGAAGATCGGGCGCAGGCGCTGGGAGAGACTTTTTTCCTGGTCGTGGCGCGTGCGGGCGAACTCCTGGTGCTCGACAAGGCCGAGGGCACGGGCTTTTTGCGCGCGGCGCCCCAGGTGGGGTCCCGGGTTCCCGTCCATGCGACGGCCGCGGGCAAGCTCTACCTCGCTTTTGCCCCCGACCAGGTCACGGTTGCGCCGCGCCTGGGTGAGAGTTCGGTTCTTCCCTCGTTTACGCGTCAAACCACCGTCGACCCTGAGGCATTGGATGCCGAGGTGAGACGCGTTCGGGTTCGTGGCTGGGCCAGCAACCGAGACGAGTGGATTTCTGGGCTGTCGGTCCTGGCGGCGCCCGTCTTGCGACGCGGACGCGTCGCCGGGGTGGTCGCACTGGCCGCAGCCTCGGCGAATTTCGAAGCACTCGGCGGCGAGCGCTTGAGTGAGAACCTGTCGTTGGCGGCTGGGACCATCGCCGATCGGCTGACGGGCGGGGAGGAAAGGCCGTGAAGGTCTGGATCGAAGGCGAGATCGTCGAAGGAGCGCAAGCGCGCATACCGGTGACCGATCACGGTCTTCTCTACGGGGACGGCATTTTCGAGGGGCTTCGCGTCTACGCGGGGGCGATCTTCAGGCTACCGGATCACCTGCGTCGGCTGGGAGCCGCTGCGCGTGCCTTGGGGATCGAGATCCCGGGCGGGCTGGCCGGAGTCGAAGAAATACTCTTGGCGACCGCTCGGGCTTACGGACGTCCAGAGGCCTATATCCGGCTTCTCGTGACCCGGGGTGACGGTGCACTCGGGGTCGATCCGACCTCGTGCGAGAGCCCGCGCATCGTTTGCATCGTCGACGAGGTCCGGCTGTATTCCGAGTCCAAGCAACGATCCGGTATCGACCTGGTGACCTCGAGTCTACGTCGTCCGTCGCCGGACGTTCTCGATCCACGGATCAAAAGCCTCAACTATCTCAACAGCGTCCTTGCGAAACGAGAGGCGCGGCTGCGGGGGGCCGACGAAGCCCTGCTCCTCAACGCCGCCGGGTGCGTGGCCGAGGCGAGCGTGGCCAACGTCTTCTGCGTCCGCCGTGGTGTTTTGCGCACGCCTCCCGCCACCGACGGGGCCCTCGAAGGGATTACCCGTGCCAGTCTCCTGGAGATCGCGGAGGCCATGGCGCTGCCCTACCGGGTGGAGACTCTCGGGCGTTTCGACCTGTTCGACGCCGAAGAGGTCTTTTTGAGCGGGACGGGCGCCCGGATCGTTCCCGTGGCAACGCTCGATGGTCAAGCCATCGGCCGCACCGGTGGGCGCCCGGTGACCGAACGGCTTTCGGGTGCATTTTCGGATTTTACGAAAGACCACGGGACGACCCTCTAGACCCCGGTAATTCTGTTCGTCCGGCTGCTATCTTCGGGCTCCTCTTTCGGAGAAGAACCCCGTGCGCTGGTCCGAGAACTTCATTCCGACATTGCGTGACGACCCGGCCGATGCTGAGGCCGTGAGCCACAAACTTCTCGTTCGTGGAGGTTTCATTCGCCAACTGATGGCCGGGGTTTACTCGGTTCTCCCCCTCGGTGTGCGCGTGGTTCGCAAGGTGGCCAACATCGCGCGAGAGGAGATGGACCGGGTCGGCGCGCAGGAGTTTCTTCTTCCGACGGTCCACCCGGCAGAATTGTGGAAGCGGTCCGGGCGCTGGGAATCCATCGGCGAAGAAATGTTTCGCCTGAAGGATCGACGCGAGACCGATCTTGCCCTGGGCATGACCCACGAAGAGGTTTTTGCCCACCTCGCGGGAGAACTCCGCTCCTACAAGCAACTGCCGCAGACCTGGTACCAGGTCCAGACGAAGTACCGCGACGAAGCGCGGCCCAAGAGCGGTCTACTCCGCGTTCGCGAATTTACGATGAAGGATTCCTACTCGCTCGACATCGACGACACGGGGCTGGACGTGGCCTTCCAGCGGCATTTTGAGGCGTATCGCCGGATCTTTCGTCGCTGCGGTTTCGAGGCCATCGCGGTCGAAGCCTCTTCGGGCATGATGGGGGGGAGCCAGTCCGTCGAGTTCATGCTCCAGACGAACGCGGGAGAGGATTGGATCGCGGTCTGTGCTTCGTGTGGCTACGCGGCCAACCTCGAGAAGGCGACGTCCAATCTCGCAAAGAACGATGACGAAGAAACCGGGGCAGAAGTCGAGAAATTCGCGACTCCCGGAGTCCGCACGATCCAGGACCTGGTGGAATTTGCAGGAGGCGACGCCCCGGCGGATCGCCAGGTGAAGACGCTGGTCTTCAAGGCCGATGACCAGACTCTGCTCGTTCTCCTGAGAGGCGATCACGCCCTGGCGGAACAGAAGTTGCTCGATTCGGTGGAGGCCCGCGAGATCCGACCGGCGTCCGAAGCCGAAACGGTTGCGGCTCTCGGGGCTTCTCCGGGAAGCCTCGGTGCAGTCGGTGCCAAAGGTTGCATCGTGGTCGTGGATGAAGCCCTTCGCGGGCGGCGCAACATGGTGACCGGGGCCAATGAAGACGGCTTTCACCTGCGCGGAGTGGACATCGAGAGAGACATTGATGCCCGGGCCTGGATGGATTTGCGCGAGGTAGAATCCGGTGAACCGTGTCCCATGTGCGATGTGCCCCTCGCCGTTCAAAAGAGCCTCGAAGTCGGCCATATCTTCAAACTCGGCACGCGTTTCAGCGAGTCTCTCGGTTCCACGGTCCTCGACCAGAACGGGGAACCGCGCCCGATCGTCATGGGTTCCTATGGGATCGGAATCGAGCGAACGATGGCCGCGGTGGTCGAGTCCAGTTTCGACGATTCCGGAATCATCTGGCCCGTCAACGTGGCGCCCTTCGAAGTGGTCGTCACGGTGTTGAACCCGAAGGAAGTCAAGGTTTCCGAAACGGCCGAGAACATCTACGAGTCCCTGCAGGCTGCGGGGATCGACGTCATCCTGGACGACCGCGACGAGCGTCCCGGGGTGAAGTTCAAGGACGCCGAACTCGTCGGTATTCCGTTCCGCCTGACCGTGGGTCCCCGGGGCCTCGAAAAGGGCGTGGTCGAATTCGTACGGCGACGCGATGGCTCGTCGCGCGATCTTCCCGTCGAGCGATCCGCGGAAACCGTGGTCGAGGCGGTACTCGAGGAGAGGTTCTGATGTCCACTGCACTGACAGCGTTCTCGGAGGAAGAGGCGATCTTTCGCGAGACGGTTCGAGAATTCGCCAGCGAGAAGTTGGCCCCGTTGGCCGGCCCGATGGACCAGGAGGGGAAACTCGATTCGCGTGTCGTGCCCTGGCTCTTCGAACTGGGGCTCATGGCCATCGAGATTCCGGAAGAGTACGGCGGGGCCGGAGCGAGTTTCTTCATGGCGATCCTGGCGATCGAAGAAATTGCCCGGGTCGACCCGGCGGTGGCCGTGGTGTGCGACGTGCAGAATACGCTGGTGATCAACGCGATTCGGCGGTGGGGAAGCGAGGAGCAGAAGGAAAAGTTCTTCGGCAAGTTGGCGGGCGGCACCGTGGGAGCCTACGCGCTCTCCGAGGCCAGTTCGGGCAGCGACGCCTTTGCACTCCAGTGCCACGCGCGCGCCGACGGAGACGACTTTGTACTCAACGGCCGCAAGCTCTGGATTACGAACGGCGCCGAGGCGGGCGTCTTCCTGGTCTTTGCCAACGCCAGCCCGGACGAGGGCTATCGCGGGATCACGGGCTTCGTGGTCGAACGGGACATGGCGGGCTTTAGCGTGGGCAAGAAGGAAGACAAGCTCGGTATTCGGGCATCGAGCACCTGCGAATTGATTCTCGAAGATGTGCGGGTGCCCGGTGCGAACGTCCTGGGAAAGGTGGGCCAGGGATACAAGGTGGCGATCGAAACGCTGAACGAGGGACGCATCGGCATCGCTTCGCAGATGGTGGGTCTCGCCCGGGGTGCCATCGAAGGCGCCCTGGAGTACGTCCAGCAGCGGGAACAGTTCGGACGCAAGATCGGCGAGAACCAGGCGGTGCAACACCGGCTGGCGCGTTGTGCCGCCGAGGTCGAGGCGGCGCGGCTGATGGTCTACAACGCGGCCAGGCTCCATGAGACGGGCCTCCCCTTCCGGCACCAGGCGGCGATGGCGAAGTGGTTTGCCAGCGAGGTGGCCGAGCGGACGGCGAGCGAATGCCTGGAACTCTACGGAGGCGTGGGCTTTACCAAGGAATGCCCCGCGGAGAAGCTGCTTCGAGACTCGAAGATCGGAAAGATCTACGAGGGGACGTCGTTTCTGCAGTTGGAGACGATCGCAAAGACGCTCATGATCGAGGGTCTCGGCGATTAGCGCTCCCGGCCCGTTGGTGCACCTCTTCGACGGGCACGTCTACATCTTTCGAGCCTACTATTCGATGGCTCCGATGGAAGCGCCCGACGGGACACCGACCCACGCAGCCTATGGTTTCGCGAGCACCCTCATCAAGTACGTCGCTTCCGAACGGATGACCCACGGCGCGGTCTGCTTCGACCACGCCATGGAGAGCTTTCGCAACGAGGTCGAACCCGAGTACAAGGCCCAGCGCGGCGAGGCTCCCGACGACCTCGAAGTGCAGTTCGATCTTTGCCGAGAAGTGGCGCTGGCCCTGGGCTTTCCGGTCTTCGAAGAGGAGGGTTTCGAGGCGGACGACGTTCTGGCCACGGCCTCCGATCACCTGCTGAAGCGCCGCGCCCGGGTGCGCGTCGTTACCAGCGACAAGGACCTCACGCAACTGGTTCGAGAGGACGGTCGGGTTCACGTCTACGACCTGGCCCGCGAAACCCGGTTCGATGCCGACGCCGTCCGGGAAAAGTTCGGAGTGGACCCCTCGCAAATCCCCGATTACCTGGGACTCGTCGGCGACGCCGTCGACAATCTGCCCGGGGTCCCGGGCGTGGGCGCCGTTTCGGCGGCGGCGGTGTTGCAGAACTTTTCCAGCGTCGAAACGATTCCAGAAGATCTCGAGGCGTGGGGTGGCGTCGAGGTGAGGGGGGCTGCGAGGCTTGCCGAGCGCATTGCCCTGCACCGCGACCGCGCTCTTCTCACGAAGGAACTCGCCACCGTGCGGCGCGATGTTCCCGGTGTCGCTCCGACGCTCCGTGAATTGCAGCACCGGGGTGCCGTTCGTGAGCGCGTCGACGATCTTTTCGATCGCCTGGGTTGGCACGGGATTCGCGACCGCATCCCCGCCTGGGCCCCCGGAACCTAGGGCTCCCCTCTCGGGGGATCGAAGTCTTCCACGCCTGTCGATTACGCGCTGGAAATTTTGCCGCGATGTCGGCGGAGCGAAATCAATGCGAACAGGGCCATGGCTCCCAGCCCGGTCGAGGATGGCTCCGGCACCAGGTTGGCGACGATCGTGTAGCTGTAGCTCGGCTTGTTGTGAAGGGTCTGGTAATCGATGCCGGTGATCTGGAGAAAACTGCCGTCGAACGTCCCTGAAAAGCTGTCGAGATGGCCGATACTGGTGCAGGTTCCGTGTTCGATTCCGCTTCCGGGCCATTCGCAGGGATCGGCGTCGCCCGTGAGTTCCTCACCTTCGAGCGCGGCATCGATCGCGGGGAACGCAAAGGCAGGATCCAACGCCTCGGTCTCGACGGATACGTCGACGAGATCCACGTTCCCAAAGCCCAGGTCGAGGTCTCGGACCGTTAGCTCGAATTGCCCCTCGATGAAGAAGGGCCCCCTCCCCGGCTCCCCTTGTCCGCAGCCCGACAGGCAATTCTGGGTGATCTCGCTCTGATCGGAATCGATCTCCAACAGGAACACCGAATCAGCGCTCGCCGGTAGCGCGAGCGCGACCCCGGCCACCAGCGCCCATCGCAGAAAGCGGACCCCGAAGGCCCGAGCCCGCGAGAAAGTGAGCCGCTCGATGGGGGTTGCGGGGTTCACTGGGTTCCAATCGGGGGCTCGGCGGTCGCGATCGATCGCGCCGTTCGGAAGTCCGGACGCGCCTGAATTGTACGAGAGGGGCCCGAGTGATACAGGACCCCGCGAGTTTCCATACTGTTCCGGGGCTTCTTGAGACCACTTCGCGGTGATCGAGATGTAGCCAAAAACACCCGGTCCAGCGTGGAGGTCACTGGCCAAATAGAGCGCAATCCCGACTCACCGGATAGACTGCAGTTTCGTCGGAGCGCGTGTTTGGGGGCTTGGCCGACCTGTCGGCCGACGCGTTCTGGCTCCGTATGAGAAACGTTTTGTTTTTTGGGGGGGATTTGATGGATCTCATTACGACCGCTCAGGGGTGGGAATTTCTGCTCCGCTGGGTTCATTTCATGGCGGGGATCACCTGGATCGGTGTCCTCTACTACTTCAATTTCATCCAGACGCCGTTCTTCGGGACAGAACTGGGGGGCCAGGCGAAGAGCGCGATGACGCGAGGCCTGGTGCCGAATGCGCTCTGGTGGTTCCGCTGGGGGGCGGCGTTCACGTTCCTCACGGGGTGGACGATCGTCCTCATGAAATGGGGGCACGGTGGGATTGGCCTGGGCGATCCCTACATGACGCGCAACTTGACGGGGGGTCTCATGGGGACGCTCATGTTCCTCAACGTCTGGCTCGTCATCTGGCCCGCCCAGCAGGTCGTGATTCGTTCCGCCGAGCAGATCGCCGCGGGCGGAGAAGCGATTCCCGAGGCGGCGGGGCGAGCGGCCCGCGCGGGGTTGGCGTCGCGCACCAACACGCTGTTTTCGATTCCGATGCTCTTCTTCATGGGGTCGGCGAGCCACCTGGCTACCTTCGATACGGGCTCTAACCTACTGC
>JAZAOF010000167.1:0-8324 GCA_036228265.1 Myxococcota bacterium
TCTTTGTTTCTTCCTTTGGAGTTCTTTTCGCGCTCGGGCTGGCCTGCTTCCTGCTGGGGGGCACCATGGTTTTTGACCGTCCGGACCTCAGCGACCTGACCGTCTCGTTCTGGTCGGTACTCGTTCCGGCCGTAGCGGTGATGGCGGTCTTTGGTGGTATCGTGGTGGTTGCCGTAGGAAGAAGTCTGCTCCGTCCCTTTCAATCGGGGGTGGACGAACTCGTGGGAACCCTGGGTACCGCGACTACGCGGATCGGTCCGAAGGGGACCGTCTTCATACGGGGCGAGTATTGGAATGTCGAGTCCGGGGAGTCGATCCCGGAGGGAGAGCAGGTCGAGGTGGTGTCTGTTGAGGGCCTGACGCTGCGGGTGCGGCCCGCCGTTCTCGGAGGCGACTGAATTCAGTTGCCGCGAGAAGGGCACGATTCCTGGAAAGAGAGGGGATGATGATCGTTGGATTGATTGCTTTTGGGCTTTTGGCGCTCCTGCTTCTGGCCGGTTTCCGGGTTCTGGCCGAGTACGAGCGCGGCGTGTTGTACCGCCTGGGGCGCTTTAGTGGTGTCAAGAGCGCCGGATTGAAGTGGATCATTCCGGGCGTTGATCGCATGGTGAGGATCAGCCTGCGGGAGATCGTCATGGACGTGCCCGCACAGGAAGTCATCACTCGCGACAATGTCTCGGTGAAGGTCAACGCCGTTCTCTATTTCCGTGTTCTTCAACCGGATCGCGCCGACATCCAGGTGGAGAATTACCTTTACGGAACTTCTCAACTGGCCCAGACCACCTTGCGTTCGGTGTGCGGCCAGGCGGAGTTGGACGACCTGCTCGCCGAGCGCGACCGCATCAATCAACAACTCCAGGAGATTATCGATCTGCAGACCGAACCGTGGGGAGTGAAAGTCCGTGCAGTCGAGGTCAAGCAGATCGACCTGCCCGTCGACATGCAGCGAGCCATGGCGAAGCAGGCCGAAGCGGAACGCGAGAAGCGTTCGAAGGTCATTCACGCCGAGGGCGAGTTGCTGGCTTCGCAGCGCCTGGCCGACGCTTCAAGGATTCTCCAATCCGAACCGGCTGCGCTTCAGCTTCGCTATCTCCAGACACTCAGCGAGATCGCGACCGAAAATTCCTCGACGACGATTTTCCCGATCCCGATCGACATCCTGAGGCCCTTCTACGACAAGCTGAAAGAAGGCCCGAAGGAAGTTGAAGGCGGCTAGATGGCGGCTGAGGATTCGGAAGAGGAGCAGACGTCCAACGAGCGGATTCGGCGGGGCGTGGGCCGCACCCTGGCGAACGGAACGCTGATGTTCGTTGCGTTGGGGGTTCTCGCGGCGTGGGGTTATCTTGGGCTCTACGAACTCAAGCCCGGCGAGTCCGCGGTGATCCTGACCCTCGGGAGCTACGACCGAACCGAGGAAAATCCCGGACTGCACTGGCATCTCCCGCCTCCGATCTCGACGAACGATGTCGTGGACGTGTCGCGTGTCCAGAGGGCCGAGTTCGGCATTCCGTCGGAGGGGACACCGACCGAAAAGCAGCGCCTCGAGGGAACCGTTCAGACCCGGGACAACAATATCGTCGAGATCCATTTCGTGGTCCAATACCGGATCAAGAACGCCTTCTATGATCGCTACCGGATTGCTGCACCGAGAATGACCCTGCGCGATGCGGCCCAGGCGGCGATTCGGGAGGTCATCGGCCGCACCTCGATCGATGCAGTTCTGACCGACCAGCGGGGAGCGGTTCAGTCCGACACGCGCGAGCAACTCCAGGAGCTCCTGGACCAGTACGATTCGGGCCTGCGGGTGGACAGCGTCGAGTTGAAGGAAGTGGAGGCCCCGGAGGCCGTGCGCCGGGCGTTCGACGACGTGATCTCCGCTTCCCAGGACCGCACCCGGTCAATCAACGAGGCCCAGGGGTATGCCAACGAGGTGGTGCCCCGGGCTCGGGCCGTGGCGGTGGAGTTGACGGCGAGTTCCGAGGCGTATCGCGATAGCGCCGTCGCGCTCGCCATCGGCCAAACGGGTTTGTTCAACGCGATTCTGCAGGAGTATCTCCTTGCGCCCGAGGTGACCTCGCGTCGCCTGTACCTGGAAACCATGGAGGAGATCCTCCCGAAGGCCGAAAAGGTCGTTCTTGAGCCGGGAATGACGGACATCGTTCCGTACCTTCCCGTCGGTCCCGCCGGTCGACCCGTGGGGAGTCTTGTTCGCCCCGGGTCCGGAACGAAGCCGGAGAAGGGAGCGGCCGAATGAGGCGTTTTCTCGTGGCCGCCTTTGTCCTGGGCGCATTGATTGTCGGAACCGTGGCTCTTGGCTCGATCGGGATTGGACCGGTGGTCATTACCCGGGAAGGGGAGCAGAAACTCGTTCTCTTTGCGAGCACTCCGCTGGCTACTCTGACGGAGCCGGGCTTTTCATTTCGCCCCCCGGTGCCGGTTCTGACCCAGGTTCTGACATTCGACGCTCGTCTTCTCTATCTGAATACGCCTTCCAGCAAGATTCAGACCCGGGACCAGGAACGAATCGTGATCGACAATTACGTGGTCTGGCGCATCGCGGATCCACTCCTGTTCTACAAATCGTTCAAGGGAGTCGTGGCCGACGCGGAGTCGCGAATTTCGGACGTGGTCAGCGCAGACGTTCGGGAGGTCGTAGGGAAGCATACGCTCGCCGAAGTTCTTTCGGATTCTCGCCTCGATATCATGAAGGAGATCACGACGAAGTCGGCTTTGTTTCTCTCCGAGCGCGGGATTTCTATCGACGACGTGCGGATCAACAGAACCGATTTGCCGGAAGCTTCGATCCAGAATGTTTATGCGCGAATGCGCACCGAGCGGGAGCGCCTCGCCCGTAAGTACAGGGCGGAGGGGGACGAAGAGGGACGCCGAGTTCGCGCCGAAGCGGATCGCCAGTCCAAGGTCATTGTCGCCGAGGCGCAGCGCGATGCGGACATCACCCGCGGCGAAGGAGACGGAAAGGCGGCTCGCATCTTTGCCCAGGCGTACAGCCGGGATCCGGAGTTCTACGCGTTTTGGCGAAGTCTGCAGGCCTATCGGGCGTCGCTGGGCGAAGGAACGACGCTGATCCTGTCTCCGGAGGGCGGATTCTTCGAGTTCCTGGAGTTTCCATTCCCCGGAAGAGAGGCCCGGCGCTCGGCCCCGGATTGAAAGCCGCCGCATTCGCTTTAGCGGGGCGCGCGACCCAAAAGCAGGAATGCGAGAGCCGCGAAAGCGAGCAGCAGGAGCCAGATGACGCTCCCGGGGAGCACGCCGCCGGTCCCGAGAATGGACAGAGCGGATCGCAGCCCGTAGAAAACCCCCAGCGTCAGGACGATGCCGGCGGCGGGGAGGCCGAAGCTACGGAAGCGCTCGACGCGCAGTCCGAAAGCGATGCCGATCAGCGCCAGGAGGACGATGGTTACCGGCTGGGCGAGTCTCTGGTGCAGGGTCGTGAGCAGGATGTACTCCGGATTGGCGTCGCGAGATCTTCGTTGAATGCCGTCCAGGAGGTCGCTTATTCCGAGAGAGGAGGGGTTGGACGCGAGAAGGATGTCGTCCACATTGGGAGCCAGTTTGAGTTGGACCTCATCCATGGCTTCGATTTTCGGGAGGGACGCCGGGTTTGAGGGGTCAAATTTCTGCGCGAGGACGTTCTGTAAACGCCAGCCGGATTCCGATTGAATGATTGCGAGATCCGCGTAGGTTTTCTGATGGAGTCGGCCGTCCGGATTTAATTCAAAGATCTCGACTCCGTAGATCTTTCGATTCGAGAGGTCCGGTCGCCCAATTCGGTAGATTCGTCGCCCATGGTGGTACCAGAGACGGTCGCCGCGCAGTCTCAAATTTTTTTCTTCTTGCTGGGCCCAGCCGCGATGGCTGTCTACGATCCAGGTCTCGTCGATTCCCAGCGAAAAGATCGCGATGCCCATCGCGGCGAGAAGGACCGGGCCAATCAGCCGGGCCGGGGGGATACCGCCGGCCCGGGTTGCGACGATCTCGAATCGGTGCCCGGCGAGCCCCATACAGAGAAAACCGGCCGTGGCGGCGGCCAGTGGAACGAGGCTATTCCAGTAGTAGGAAGGAATCCGCAGGAAGAGGTAGCGTAGGGCTCCGGATGCTCGATCTCCTGATCGGAGCATATCGTCGAGATTGAGCAGGATCTCGACGCTGGCGACGGCGAGTATCGAGACGAGTAGGACCCCGCCGAAGAGGGCTAGGAAACGCGCGGCGAAATAGCGCGAGAAGATTCGCACCATAGGAGTCTAGCATTGGAGAGGGTTCGCGGTACGCACCAACTGGGCAGAGCGCTGCGCGAACCCGTTTTGACGATCGGGAATTTCGATGGCCTTCACACGGGGCATCGGGCCATCATGGAGAGGGTTGTCGAGCGGGCCACTCAAAGGGGAGGGGAGGCTGTTGTCTACACCTTCGACCCGCATCCGAGGGTGATTCTCCAGCCCGCGCAGGCTCCGCCCATGCTGATGAGTCTCGATCAGAAACTGGAGAGCCTCGAAGAGATGGGTGTGGACGTGGCCATCGTGGAACCTTTCGACCGGAAATTTGCCTCGGTGAGCCCGAAGGTCTTCGTGGAAGAATTCATCCATGGGCGAATCCGTCCGCGCGAGGTCTACGTGGGCTACGACTTTCATTTCGGTCGCGACCGCGAGGGATCGATGCGGTTGCTTACCGATACCGGACCCCGCCTCGGTTTCTCCGTGACCATCGTTCCGGAAATCACGGTTGGGGGTCGAGATGTCAACTCGACTCGCATCCGCGAGCTCGTTTCGAAGGGAGAGGTCGAGGAAGCCGAGAGTCTTCTGGGGCACCCCTTTGCCGTGCGGGGCGAGGTCGTTCACGGGGATCACCGGGGTCGCGAACTCGGTTTTCCGACGGCGAATATTGATTCTCCCAACGAGGTTCTTCCTTCACCAGGAGTCTATACGGGACAGGTGCGCTTTCTCGATGGAGGCGAAGGATCCGGATCCATGCATCCCGCCGTGACCAACGTGGGAGTGCGCCCGACCTTTGACCGCGGGCAAGCGGTGGTCATCGAGGCGCACCTTCTCGACTTCGAGGGCGACCTCTACGGACGACGGATCGAGTTCGGTTTCGGCGAAAGGCTCCGCTCGGAGCAGCGTTTCGACGGGGTGGACGAGCTCCGGGCGCAGATCGGCCGCGACCTCGATGAGGGGCGCCGCCGGCTCGGCATCGGCTGAGTCCCGGGTCTTCCGGCGTTTTCGGCTCCATCCCCGAAGCCATGCCCCGAAGGGCCGGGCTCGATCCTGCGGGGGTCCCCTGCGGTAAAGATCCGGGGGCGAAACTCCGATAACGCGGGGGCTTGGCATTGCTTCCGCACCGACCCCAGGTCGGCCCGGCGCCGTGAAGGCTGCGGGCTTCGCGGTATTGCATTGCGGGTTCTTGGAGGCGCTGGGCCGTGAACGAAAGGATTGGCGAGCTTCTGGTTCGCGAGAACCTGCTCTCCGCGGAGCAGTTGGGGCGGGCCCAACGCGAAGCGACCGCGAAAGGCGTTCGCCTCGGGGCCCAGATCACCCAGCTTGGCTACCTGGAGGAATCCGAGCTCACGGATTTCGTTGCGAAGGAATACGGCGTTCCCTCGATCGATCTCGACTCCTTCGAGATCGATGCCGAGGTCCAGGTGCTGATCCCCGAGCACGTGGCTCGGAAGCACAACGTGATTCCGGTCAATCGGGCCGGTTCGACCTTGATCCTGGCCACCGCCGATCCGGCCAACATGTTTGCCCTCGACGACATCAAGTTCCTGACGGGATACAACATCCAGCCGGTCGTTGCGTCGGAGGAATCGATTGCTCGATTCCTCGAGCAGTACTACGACGACGATGGTGAGCTCGAAGAGGTCATGGCCGGCTTCGATGACTCCGACATCGATGTCATTCGTGATGAAGACGATTTTGATTCCGATGTGGCGAAAGGAGAGGCCGAGGAGCCCCCTGTCGTCAAGCTCGTCAACCTGATTCTGACCGATGCGATTCGGAAGCAGGCTTCGGATATCCACGTAGAGCCCTACGAAAAGACGTTTCGCGTTCGTTATCGCATCGATGGTGTCCTCTACGAGGTGATGAGGCCCCCGATGAAGCTTCGAAACGCGATTCTCTCCCGGATCAAGATCATGGCCGAATTGGATATCGCCGAGCGTCGATTGCCCCAGGATGGGCGAATCAAGCTCAAGATGGGGAGAGGGCGGGAAATGGACTTTCGCGTTTCTGTCCTTCCCACCTTGTTCGGGGAAAAGGTCGTACTCCGACTCCTGGACAAATCCAACCTGCAGCTCGACATGACCAAGCTGGGATTCGAGCCGAGCCAGATTGAAGCCTTCCAGCAAAGCATCCACCAGCCTTTCGGAATGGTGCTCGTGACGGGGCCGACCGGCTCCGGAAAGACCACGACCCTCTATTCGGCGCTCTCGGATCTCAACAAGGTGGGCGAGAATATTTCGACGGCCGAGGATCCGGTGGAATTCAACCTGACCGGAATCAACCAGGTCCAGATGCACGATGCCATCGGTCTGAATTTTGCCGCGGCCCTTCGGTCCTTTCTCCGGCAGGACCCCGACATCATCATGGTGGGTGAGATTCGTGATTTCGAGACGGCCGAGATTGCGGTGAAGGCTGCGCTCACCGGCCACATGGTGTTGTCGACGCTCCATACCAACGACGCGCCATCGACGGTCAATCGCCTTCTCAATATGGGAATCGAGCCGTTCCTGGTGGCCTCTTCGGTCAATTCGATCGTGGCCCAGCGCCTGGCTCGCCGAATCTGTGAAAATTGCCGGGAAGTCGATACGGCGACTTCCGAGTTGGAACTCGAGGAGGCCGGATTGCGGCCCGAGGAGATCCGCTCAGCCACGGTCTATCGCGGCACCGGCTGCCCGGCTTGCTCTGAAACCGGATTCAAGGGACGAATCGCCCTCTACGAGGTAATGCCCCTGACGGACGATCTCAAGGAGTTCGTTCTCAACGGGGCTTCGGCGCTCGAGCTGAAGCAGGAAGCGATCCGTGGAGGAATGGTGACGCTGCGCCGGAGCGCACTCAATAAGCTGCTCGATGGAGTGACGACGGTGAGCGAGGTCTATCGCGTCTCTGCAGCGGACCATTAGGGCGGAGAAGGAGGGTCTCCAATGGCCAATATGCATCAGCTTCTGAAGGTGATGATCGAACGCGGGGCGAGCGATCTCCATGTCACTGCGGGTACGCCGCCGCAACTCCGAATCGATGGAAAGCTCCACCCCTTGAACATGCCGGCCCTGACCCCCCAGGACACGAAGCAGCTCTGCTACTCGGTCCTCACGGATGCCCAGAAGCATGAATTTGAAGAAAACAGCGAGTTGGATCTGTCCTTTGGAGTCCAGAAGCTCTCGCGCTTTCGAGCCAACGTCTTCATTCAGCGAGGCAATATCGGAGGGGCTTTTCGCGCGATTCCCTACAAGATCAAGACCTTCGAGGAGCTGAGCCTCCCTCCCGTTGTCCGGGAGCTGGCCCAGCGCCCTCGCGGTCTCGTCCTGGTCACCGGGCCGACGGGTTCGGGAAAGTCAACGACGTTGGCGAGCATCATCGATCTGATCAACACCGAAAGAAGCGAACACATCGTTACGATCGAAGACCCGATCGAGTACCTGCATTCTCACAAGGGCTGCGTCGTCAATCAGCGCGAAGTGGGTTCGGATACCAAGGGATTCAAGGAGGCCTTGAAGTACATCCTTCGCCAGGACCCGGACGTCGTCCTGATCGGTGAGCTTCGCGATCTCGAGACGCTGGAAGCCGCCCTTTCCGTGGCCGAGACGGGGCACCTGTGCTTTGCCACGTTGCACACCAATTCGGCGGTCCAGACGATCAACCGGATTGTCGATGTCTTCCCTCCCTATCAGCAAGCCCAGATTCGGCAGCAACTCTCGTTCTCGCTGGAGGGAGTCCTCTGCCAGTCGCTCCTCCCCCTGGCGAATGGGTCGGGTCGCGCACTTGCCCTGGAGGTAATGGTTCCGAATCCGGCGATCCGGAACTTGATTCGAGAAGACAAAATCCACCAGATCTACTCGTCCATGCAGATGGGACAGGGGAAATTTGGAATGCAGACCATGAACCAGTCGCTGGCTGAATTGGTCCAGAAGAAACGAATCTCCATGGACCAAGCCATTGCGCGAAGTCCCAAGGCCGAGGAGTTGAAGGAGTTGGTCCTGCAGGGGCGCACTCCCGTAGCCAGTCGCCGCCCCGAGGCGCGAGGGGCCGCCTCGAGAGCCAAGTCGCGGTCCTGAAGAATCCAGATAGAGGGCGGGGAGTAGCGAATGCCGA
>JAZAOF010000168.1:0-7594 GCA_036228265.1 Myxococcota bacterium
GGCGAATTCGTCCGCCGCGTGCTCGCGACGAACCCGGCGAAGTTGTTCTACCGCCCGACCCATGCGAGGGACTTCCCACGCTTCCCCAAACTCCCACACCTGTCTCCAACTTGCATGGGCTGCTTCGCGACCCCTCGAACGCACGTCTTCGCAGCGGGAAGACAGATCCCTCAACGCGTTGACCCACTGCCCCTCGGCCGCCCCCAGGGTCGCGAGAATCTCGAGATTCCGGGCTCGACCGTCTTCGAGGGCATCGAGAAGGTGCGTGACGTCGAAAACCGAGTCCCTGGGAAAAAGATCGGACGCCCGAGCCCGTGATCCGTCGGAATCAGCCAGGGACATCCGAAGACCTTCGCGTTCGAATGACACGCGCCAACTCATCCGCAAGGAAATCCCGCTCTTCGAGAACGCGAGAATCGATTCTTCGCTCCAGCAGGGCTCGGCCCTCGCGAAGTTCGGCGGCGAGCGCCTCCATGAGCCGACCGACCCGAGCCGCCCGATCGAATCGCTCCGGATCGTAGAGCACGATGTCGGATACCACGATCCGGGCGAGCCGTTCCGCGCTCACTCGTTCCTTTTCGAGATCGTCCCCTTCGTCGGCGACCCTTCCGTGCAACGAGGGATCCGTCCGTCCATCCCCCGCCGCGCGCGCACTCGTTGGCTGGTTCTCGTCCAGTCTTTTTGCGAGCCATCCCCCGAGATCGTCCCAGGTGACGATGGAATCGGGTTCCACGTCGCCCGGGGCCGCGGCAACGACTCCCTCCTCCGAAACACCGAGGACGACATGGATCTGGGAAAGAACCGGGTCGCGCTTGAGGGCAGCACAGAGGGAGAATCCAGAAATCCGAGGCAGATTCTCGTCGAAGACGGCCACGGCCGGGCGGGCGCGTAGAACGTCCACAAGTGCCTCCACCCCGTCGTGAACGACCGCGATGCGAACGGGATTTTCTGAAAGAGAGGCCGCTATCTGCTTGGCTCGTTCGGCGTCCGCATCGGCCAGCAGCAGATGACCCGCTCGATCACCGTCCGCTTCGACGCGAAATATTTCTTCGCAGCGGCCACAGCGGACCCGGGCCCCGCGAGGGCCAACGCGCGATGAATCCACCCGGTAACGCGCCCCGCAAGCGGGACAAGCCGCAATCATTCCGACGCCCTCCAACTCCATCCCGAGGGCAACGGCGACACCTCCGATCGCTCGGCGAAGCCCGGGATCAGCCCGCGGTCTCCCCCCCGGATCGGCCTCTCCCAAGAGCGACTTGACCCCTTCTTGAGCGCCTTTCCCGGGAACGGGACGGAGCGTTCAGAGACGGGACCCGGCGGGAGCGCGTTCTAGACCGCCTGCTCAGCCCCCCGGGAAACCGGAGGTCGGCTCACCACCTGCTGTCGCCCGGAGACGAAAGACGCCTCCCTCGGCGCGACGCGAAGGATCGCCGCGCGAAAGGCCGATTCGGTGCGAGCCGATTCCGCCGCGGGCACCAGGAGACGCAAGGTCATCGCGGAGGGGCGAGCCCTCAGCGGATTGAGAAAGGCCTCAAGCAGCCCCACCGCCTCGTCGGGAACCCGCTCGGCAGGAGTCCCAAGGGCTTCGAGAACCAGGCGCTGGGCACCCATGTCGAGGCCCCGCTGAACGGCTTCTTCCGAACACCGCGCGAGAGCCTCCCGGCCGAAACGCGCCCGGTCGCCGAGCCCCATGAACAAGACGCGAGGCACTCGCATCCGCCCGAGGGTCGGGACCAGGATCTCCTCGCCCGGCGCCCCCAGGCAGCGTTGTTCGAGCAACGCCTTCGAGACCAGCCCGCAGAGTCGCCAATCCGCCCGCCCCGCCGCTCCCCGCAGCGGGCGATCGCTTTCGAAAAATCCCGCCACCGCGAGATCGCCTTCGGCGCGCTCCACGGCTCGCGTTTCGAGTTCAACGCGGAGGACCACACTCATTCGCGCGAACTCGAGAGATCCCGGGCCATCGAGTCGAGAATGCCGTTGACGAAGGAAGGCGATCCATCCCCTCCGTAGCGCCGGGCCAGTTCGATGGCTTCGTTGAGAATCACCGCGGGCGGCGTCTCCTTCTGGGCCAGCAGTTCGAAACCGGCGAGACGCAACAAATTGCGATCTACCGCCGCCATTCGCACCGTCCTCCAGTTGCGCGCGTGGCGGGTGATCCACTCATCGATTTCGACGCGGCGAGCCTCCGTTCCACAGACCAGTTCCTTGGCAAAGGCCCTGGCGGCCTCGGGGACTTCGAAACTGGACGCCACGTGGTCAAAGACCTCCTGCGCGGATGCCTCCCGGTCCCCCCGGAGGCGCGCCAGGTCGAGGGCATAAAGGGCCTGGAGAGCCACTTCCCGCGAGCGATGCCGAGAAGCCATCAACCCTTCCCGGTCGGCGGTTGGCCGAGTCGACCGACGAGCCCCGCCATTTCGATCGCCGCCTCGGCCGCCTCGGATCCCTTGTGGCCCTCGTTGCCTCCCGTTCGGGCCATTGCCTGCTCGGAATCGTCCGTGGTGAGAACGCCGAAGGCCACGGGGATCGCGGTATCGCGGATGACCTCCCGGACACCGTCGGTCACGGCCCGACAGACGTAGTCAAAGTGGGGAGTCCCTCCTCGAATGACGACCCCCAGGGCCACGATGGCGTCGTAACGACCCGAAGAAGCGAGGGCCCGCGCGGCTTGGGGAATCTCGAAGGCTCCGGGCACCCACGCCACGTCGATATCGGAATCCAGCGCCCCCTTGGAACTGAGGGTGTCCACGCAACCCTCGAGAAGTTGGCTCGTCAGGTACTCGTTGAAACGAGAAACAACCACGCCGAAGCGGAGCCCACTGGCGTCGGTCTGGGTCGAGTAGACGTTCAAGGGAAATCTCCAATCGATCCGCTGAAGAGTACATCCGAATCGAGTTGGCGCGTACGTAGATCCCGAAGAAAGGTCGCGCTGGACAGGGTACGCAACCCGAGCGCCCCCAGAGCGGGGCGACCGTCTCCCCCGATCAGCGAGGGCGCGGTGAACCAGTGCAGTTCATCGACGAGTTCCCGGCGCAGCAGCGCGGCCGCCAACTCCCCTCCTCCCTCCACGAGCACTTCCGTCAGGCCCTCCCGGGCGAGACGGGCCAACGCCCGCCGGAGATCCACGTGCCCTGCCCTCGCGGGCGTCTCCAGGATACGCGCCCCGCGATCCAGGCGCGCTTTCCGCCCCCGGGCCTGGCGGCTGCACAGCACCCAGGTCCGGTCCACGTCTCGCCCACGGTACAGGCGGGCCTCGAGCGGAACGCGCAGCCTCGAGTCCACCAGGACGCGAACGGGGCGCAACCGGGGCTTCCCTGGGCGTCGAACATCGAGCCTGGGATCATCCGCGAGCGCGGTATCCGCACCAATCAGGATCGCATCACTGCGCGCGCGAAGATCGTGTACGAACCTCCGAGCCTTCGGACCGGTGATCCAGCGCGACTCACCCTCGGCCGTTGCAATTCGTCCATCGAGCGTTGCAGCGAGTTTCAGGCTCACGAAAGGGCGACCGCGCTCCTGGACGGAGAGAAATCCGCGGTGTTGAAGCCGGCATTCTCGATTGGAAAGAACCTCGACCTCGATGCCGCTCCGGCGAAGCTGACGAACCCCTCGCCCGTTCACTTTCGGGTTCGAGTCGCGGCAACCGATGAAGACTCGACGCAAACCGGCCTCCACCAGGGCTTCCACGCAGGGACCGGTGCGTCCCTGGACAGCACACGGCTCGAGGGTGACCGCGAGGGAAGCGCCGCGCAGGCCACGATCGCCCACCCGCCGGCGTGCCGAGGCGAGGGCCACGATTTCCGCGTGGTCGCCCCCAACGGGGCGCGTCCTTCCCCGTCCAAGGATCCTTCCGCCCCGGAAGATCACCGCACCCACGCTCGGATTGGGCCACGTCGTCCCGTCTCCTGCGGCGGCGAGCCGAAGCGCCGCCTTCATCGCGCTCTCCGGCGAAAGCCTGGGCTCAGCCATCGGAGCCAGACTCGTCGACCACCGACTCTTCGAGGGCGGCAAAGAAGGATGCGTAATCCTCCGTGCTCTGAAAATCGTGAAAGACCGACGCAAAACGAACCGCTGCCAACGGGTCGACCGCTGTCAACTCCGCCATCGTTCTCTCTCCCAGGTATCGACTCGTTACTTCTTTTTCGCCGGATTCCTGCAATCGCCGTTCGATCCGGTCGATGATGCGCTCGACCTTCTCTGTCGAGATGGGCCGTTTCTGGCAGGCTCGCTCGATTCCCATGAGAAGTTTCTGCCGGTCGTAGTCCTCGCGGCGTTGGTCCCTCTTGATGAGGCGCGGGAACTGGACTTCGGCCCTCTCTCGCGTCGTGAAACGTCGGCCGCACTCCAGGCACTCGCGACGCCGGCGAATTTCCTCGCCTTCTCCCGCGAGCCGGGTATCGACGACCTTGTTCGTCTCGTCGCCGCAGAAGGGGCAGCGCACCGGCTAGTCCTGTTCGCTCCAGCGATCGGAATAGAGCGGAAAGCGTCGGCAGAGATCCTCCACCTCCGAACGGATCTCGGCGATTCTCTCCCCGTCGCCGGCATTCTCCAGGGTTCTCACAATGAACGACGCGACCTGGGACATTTCCGGCTCGCCCATGCCGCGGGTAGTCACCGCGGGAGTACCGATACGGATTCCCGATGTCACCATCGGTTTGCGGGGGTCGAAGGGCACCATGTTCTTGTTCGTGGTCAGACCGGCTTGTTCGAGAACACCCTCCGCGGCCTTACCGGTAATTTCCCGATCTGCGAGGGACAAGAGAAAAAGGTGATTGTCCGTACCCCCCGACACGATCTCGAAACCGGCCTTCTCGACTCCGGCCGCCAACGCCGACGCATTCGCCAAGATCTGCTTTGCATAGGCGCGAAATTCCGGTTGCAGTGCCTCTCGAAAAGCCACCGCTTTCGCGGCAATCACGTGCATCAACGGTCCACCCTGCAACCCGGGAAAGACGGCGCTGTTGATTTTCTTCTTCCAGTCCTCGTCGCAGAGAATCAGCCCGCCACGAGGCCCGCGCAGGGTCTTGTGGGTCGTGGTCGTCACGATATGGGCGTGTCCC
Source organism: Myxococcota bacterium (assembly GCA_036228265.1). GTDB lineage: Bacteria > Myxococcota_A > UBA9160 > UBA9160 > UBA4427 > CAJXIC01. The sequence goes on from JAZAOF010000168.1 coordinate 5,058, forward strand.
ACCGGATTGGGATGCACGCCAGCCGCCACCAGGCCAGCGATATGGGCGATGTCGGCAAAGAGAACGGCACCGACTTCGTCGGCGACGGAGCGGAAAAATTCGAAATCGATGAAGCGCGAGTACGCCGTGGCTCCGCATTGAATCATCGCCGGCCGATGTTCATGAGCGAGCTGGCGAATCTGTTCGTGATCGAGGCATCCGTCCTCGCGGCGAACCCCGTAGGGAATGATTTCATAGAGTTTGCCCGAAAAATTGGCCGGGCTGCCGTGGGTGAGGTGTCCACCGTGGGCCAGGTTCATCGCGAGCACGCGATCCCCGGGGTTGAGCACCGCCTGGTAGACCGCGGCGTTCGCCTGGGATCCAGAGTGGGGTTGAACGTTGACGTGGTCGGCCCCAAACAGTTCTTGCGCCCGTGCCATCGCGAGTTCCTCGACCTCGTCGACGACCTCGCACCCCCCGTAATAACGTCGCCCCGGATACCCTTCGGCATACTTGTTGGTCAGTACCGTACCCAGGGCCTCCAGCACCGCTTCCGAAACAAAATTCTCCGAAGCGATCAACTCGATGGAGAGTGCCTGGCGACGTGCCTCCCGGCGAACAATGGCCGAAGTCTCGGGGTCGACGCGATCGATGTTCGGCGTCAATGATTCGGCGTCCCGCATACCGATTTCGACTCTCGCTTCGCCTGTCGTCATCCCGATTCTCCCTACGAAAACGTCGCGCTCACGCGCCTGGCACGGCCCCCATCATAGCGGTCGATGGCGAGGGGATCAGTCTCCCGGAGACGCCAGCACGAGGGACGCATTGGTGCCGCCGAAGCCGAAGGAATTGGACAAGGAGAGCCTCACGGAGACTTCCCGGGCCTCGCCGGCCACGTGATCCAGCCGACAGGCAGGGTCCGGGTCGTCGAGATTAATCGTCGGCGGGAGGATCCCCGCAGACATGGCGCGAATGCAGAAAATCGCCTCGACCGCTCCAGCAGCACCGAGCAAATGTCCCGTCATCGACTTGGTAGACGAAACGGGCGTCCGTAAAAGAGACTCCCCGAAGACGCTCTGCAAGGCCAGGACCTCCACCGGGTCCCCCGTCGGCGTCGAAGTCGCATGGGCGTTGACGTACCCGACCTCCTCCGGGCTCACCCCGGCGTCTTCGAGAGCCGCTCGCATCGCGCGGGCTGCGCCGCGGCCCTGGGAATCGGGAGCCGCGAGATTCTCGGCGTCCGCCGAAGCCCCGTATCCGCGAAGTTCGGCGAGAATCGTTGCACCGCGGGCCCGTGCGTGTGAGAGCGACTCGAGGACAACCACTCCGGCCCCTTCGCCCATGACGAACCCGTCTCGCGATCGATCGAAGGGTCGACTCGCCCCTTCTGGATCGTCGTTTCGCGTCGACAAGGCGCGCATCGACGCAAACGCAGCGATGCCCACCGGAACGATCGGAGCCTCCGCCCCGCCCGCCACCATCATGTCCGCGTCGCCGCGTTCAATCACCCGCGCCGCTTCGCCGATCGAGTGAGCGCCCGACGCGCAGGCGCTCACGTGACACAGGTTCGGTCCGCGCAGGCCATGATGGATCGAAACCACGCCGCCGGGCATGTTCGCGATGCTCATCGGGATCGTGAACGCAGAGACCCGTCGCGGTCCCTTTTCTCGCAGAGCGTCCTGGTTTGCCGTGATGGTCTCGAGCCCACCGATCCCGGAACCGATGGCCACGCCATATCGATTCCCGGAATCTCCCACCTCGATCCCCGACTCGGCCATGGCCTCGATGGAAGCCGCCAGGGCGTAACGCACGCAACGATCCATGCGGCGGAGTTCTTTCGGCGGCACCTGTGAAAGGTCGGGCTCGCCGCCGACCTCCCCGGCCATCGTCGAGGAAAAATCTTCCGCATCGAAGCGGGTGATGGTCCCCACCCCGGACTGCCCGGACGCGATGGCCCGCCAATTCGATGGAGAATCCAGGCCCAGCGGCGTGACGCAGCCCGCTCCGGTAACGACCACGCGAGCCGCAGGATCGCGAGTGGCCGCGGGCGACACCTCAGTTCCCGATTCGTTCCTGGAGATAGGTGATGGCGTCTCCAATCGTCTGGATCTTCTCGGCGTCCTCGTCCGGGATCTCGAGGTCGAACTCCTCTTCGAAGGACATGACGAGTTCGACGATGTCCAGGGAATCCGCTCCCAGGTCATCTAGAAAGGAGGCCTGCGGCGTGGCCTCTTCCTTCGAGACGCCCAGTTGGTCGACAATCAACTCGACCACCCGACCATTGATCTTTCCTGCATCCATTGTCTCGTCCCCTTCCGCGCGGCGGCCGGCCAGGCCAGGTGCCGTCGCTACGCGTTGATCAAGAATTCCCGGCTTTCGTCCAGCCCATCCATCGACGCGAAGTTCGATCGCTTGGACCGCCGCTGGATGCGCGCCACCAGACCACTCAAGACCCCTCCCGGTCCCACCTCGAGAAAATGGGTCACGCCCTGGGACACCAGGTAGTCCACCGACTCCACGAAACGAACCGGCGCCGTCACCTGGGACTTGAGCAGGCC
>JAZAOF010000169.1:0-24527 GCA_036228265.1 Myxococcota bacterium
AGGCCCAGCATCGGGCAGACGGCCACGAGAGTTCGGATCATCCCGAGGTTCTCGGTCAGCCGGGTGCGCGTCTGGGAAATGAGAAGTCGGCGAATCTGGTGTGCCTGCCAGGATCCGTGGGCGGCTCGTGCCGACCAATCGCCCAGAACCAGGTTCCGATCGACGGGGTAGCTCATCCGGAAGTACCAGAACCGTTCGAGGATCAGCGTCCACATGACACCGGTCACGAAGGCGATGACGAGGAGGACGTTGCCGCCCATCTCGATGAAATCGCGAACGGCCCAGATGGCTTCAGTCGGCTGCACGCTGGCCTTCCGACTGTAGAGCGACGAAGCCCGTGCTCTGTTCTTCGAGGACATCGTTGATGCGCCGCGTGCTGTTGGCGAGGGTCGCGTGGAGTAGAACCAACGGGATGGCGGTGATCAATCCGAGCATGGTGGTGACGAGAGCCTCGGAAATGCCTCCCGCCATCATCTTGGGGTCGCCTGCGCCGAAGAGCGTAATGGCCTGGAATGTCTGGATCATGCCGGTCACCGTGCCCAGGAGTCCCATCAGGGGGGCGACGACCGAGACGGTCTTGACCAGCCACAGGAATCGTTCGAGTTGAGACGATTCCCGAAGAACGGCTTCGTCGAGTTTGAGTTCGAGGGTTTCGGCGTCGACGTTGCGATTGGCCTGGTACACGCCGAGCACCCGGCCCAGGGGGTTGTCTTCCCGGGGTTGGTCGAGGTGGCTCTGCTGGGCCGATACCTTGCGGCTCGTGATTCCGATGGCGACCCAACGCCAGACGCCGAGCAGGAAGGCCAGGGAGCCCAGGACGATGATCGCATATCCCACGTAGCCGCCCTGGTTCACCCGTTCGCCCCAGTTGGGGGTGTCGGTCAGGGCATTCAGCAGCGAACCCCGGGAGGGGTCCACTGCGAGCATTTCGAAACCCGCGGTCGCGTCTTCGAAATCGTCCACCGTCCCCAGGTACTGGGCCGGCGGTTGCCGATTGAGTTCACGCAACTGCTGTTCTCGCGGCTCCCACATCAGGTAGCGGCCGTCGGCGAAAGCGCTGAACGGGCCCGCCCGGAGAACTTCGCGCTCCTCGACGGTGCCTTCGCTCGTGAGCACGCCCGTGGTGTACCGCACGACGTTTCCCTGCTCGGTCATCTCTCGCTGGAGTTCGAACCAGAGCCTTTCGAGGTCTTCGGTCGTGGGCAGTTCCTTGCTGCGACCGAGGCGGTCGAGAAGTTCCTTGCGGTCGCCGAGCTGAGAGCTGATCAACGAGTCCCAGGCCTGGCCGCTCAGGTCGGTCGAGACCTGGCGCACGACGCCAAAGAGTTCACCCATTTGCCCGAGCCGCTCCGTGAGTTGCCCTTCGCGGTCGCCGATTTCGCCCTCGTACTCGGTGTATTTCGTTTCGAGTTGTTGGCTGAGCCCTTCCTCGCGGCTGACCGTGGCCTCGGCTTCGGTCAGCAGGCGTTGCTGGTCGTTCCGGTTCCGCAGGAACTCCTGTTCGCGGCGCTCGTTTTCTTCGCGTTCCGCTTTGAAGCCGCGGCGAACCATCTCGAGAAGCTCTTCCAGGGAGATCGGTTCGGGTTCGGCCACGGCGGGTTCGGCTTCTTCGGTCGCCTGGGGAGCGGCCTCCTGGGGCGGTGCGGCTTCGGCTTCGGGGGACGCAGTCTGGGCCCAGGAATTTGCGGAGAAGGCCAGCCCCAGGATGCAAAGGGCGGAAAGGAGAGTACGGCGCATTCTAGTTGCCCCCCGCGATCGCGGCCGGTAGCGGCAGGCGGATCAAGTCCGGAGCGGACTGCTTGCGCGCGATTCGGAGCCCCTGCCGGATGGGTGTTCGGTAGTCGTCATCGAGCACGATCCAATCTCGCGATTCGGGGTTCCAGACACCTGTCTCGTTTCCGTCCAGGGTCTGGTAGACCAGGGCAATTCGTCCAAAGCGGAGAAAGTCGACGGTCACTTCCTTGCCATCTCGGTTCAGGCTCGACCGGTACGCTTCGATGGTTCGGCCATACTCGTTCTCGATCTGGTAGGCCTCCATGATGTTCCGGTATTTTTCGGCGTTGGAGACGTCAGCGCGGGCCATCAAGGAGTGAAGTTCTGCGATCCGCTCGGCCCTTTCCTCCTCAAGAAAGGGCGTGTCCAGGCGGACGAAGGCGTCGAGAGCGGCGATCATCCGGAGCATCAGCGGGGTGACGCTTCGGCCGACTTCTTCCACCCGGTCGATCTGGTCGCTGAGGGAGACGAGTTCCTCCTCCTGCGAGGCGATGAGATCGCGCATCTGCTTGTTATAGACACGGAGGGAGTCGATCTGTCGGAGGGCTGTCGTGTAGCGGCTGAACAGTTGATCGGTCTGTGCGTTGACCACGTCGATGCGTTTTTGGGATGCGATGCCATCGATGTTGGCGTCCTGGCGGATGGATTGCGCCGCGTCCAGGGGTTCGGCGGCCTGGCTCGGAACCGGGACGGTGCCGGGAGTGGCTTCGTCTGCCGAAGTGGCCGGAGCCAGGGCGAGGAGTAGCGAGGCCATGAGCGACGACAGGGCGGTTCGCCCTGTCATGTACGAGATCATCGAATTCCTCCGGACGGGAAGCGAGTCGAGTGGAGGGCGTAGCTTATGCGTCACGGATGGCGTCCGTCAAGCGTCCAACGGCGCGCCCTTGTCGCGAAAGGTATCGATTTCAATCGTTTTCCATGGCTCCATCGAGGGGGCCGCCGCGGTGGGTTCTTCCCTAAGCTTCCTCGAGGAGGATCGCCAAATGGGTTGGAAGACGGTCGGTCTCGTCGCCATCGTTTCGGTCGCGCTTGGCTTCTTGCTTGGCCAAAATGACGCAGGAGACGCGCTGCGTCACAAGGCCGGAAATGCCGGCTATCGCCTGGCGGGGGCGGTGCTGGGTGCGGCGGCGCGTTCCGTCGATTCGGATCTGCGGGTCCAGATCCTGGCGGAGAGCCCCGAACTTTTCGAGGCCCTTCGTCGCGGTGGCTCCTTTGGCGGGAAGTTTTCCGCCAAGGCGGCTCGCGGGATGTTTTCGCGCGACGCGGAGGCGATCGAAGACGTTCGGGACAAGACCGAGATCATCGAGATCGCCCCGCGGACCTGGCAGATCCGGTTTCCCATCGTGAACGCAAGCCTCTTTGAAACCGACGCGGGGTTGGTCCTGGTCGATACCGGGATGTCACCCGCGGGTCCCGCCTTGCTGGACGCGATCCGGGAGGTGAGCGACAAGCCGCTCCACACCGTGATCTATACCCACGGTCACGTCGATCACAGTTATGGGGCGTGGGCGCTTCTTGAGGCGGGTGCGCAGCCGGTCCAGATCGTGGCCCATGAGAAACTACTCTCGAGGTTCGATCGATACCTGCGGCTTCGCGGCTCGATGGCGCGCTACATGAGCCAGCCGCTCGAGCATCTTCCGCGCGGCCCCGAGGACCTGGTCTGGCCGACGCGCACCTTCGACGGGGAGCGTCTCGACCTGGAGGTCGGGGGCGAGAAGTTCATTCTCTATCACTATCCCGCGGAGACCGACGACCAACTCTTCGTCTGGGTCCCCGGTCGCCGCATTCTTCAGTCGGCGGACTACTACCAGGGGTTCCTACCCAACGCCGGAAACGGCAAGCGCGTGCAGCGCTACGTGGAGAGCTGGGTGCTCGCGCTCCGCAAGATGGTTTCCCTCGATCCCCGGATCCTGCTGCCGGGTCACGGCGAGGCGCTCACGGATCCCTCCGAGATCACGGAAAACCTCACCGTGCTCGCCGATGCGCTCGAGTTCATCGTCGATCATTCGCTGGCGGGGCTCAATCGCGGCCTGCGCAAGGACGAAGTCGTCAATTCCCTCGTTCTTCCCGAGTCCCTGGCGAATCACCCGACCTTGCAGGTGCAGTACGTCACGCCCCAGGACATCGCCAAGATGATCATTCGGCAGTACACGGGCTGGTGGAACGATCTTCCCTCGCAGTGGTCCCCGGCACCGGTCGCGTCCCAGGGACGGATGGTGGTCGAACTCGCGGGCGGGATGGATCGGCTCGTCGAGGAGGCCCGCGCCAGGATGGAGCCAGACGTACGCCTGGCGTCACAGTTGGCGGACTATGCTTTTATCGCGTATCCCGATGACCCGCGCGCCCAGCAACTGGCCGACGAGGTCTATCGAGCGCGAATCCTCGATCCGATGAGCAACACCATGGAGATCGCTGCCTACCTCGACGTGCTCACGGAGGTTCGAATGCGCCAGCAAGAGCGCCAATGACGGGACTCGCGCGGGGAGCGACCCGGCGAATGACGGTGAAATCGATCGCGAAGTGTCCGGTCCGGGCGATTGCAGCTGCGCTTCTCGTGTTGGGACTGGCTTCCGCGTGCGGGAGTGACCGGACCGCCGGCGAGATCACCGGCGGAGTTCGCTCCGCCGAGGCCGTAGCCGCCCAGGACCGGGCGTCTCGGGTCGTCGCCACAACGTTGGGGAGGACTGGAGAAAGCCCGGGAGAGGCCGATCGCCGGATTCTCTTTGGCGACTTGCATGTCCATACGACGTACTCCCTCGATGCCTTTGCGATGGAACTCCCGGCGATGGGCCTGCAAGGCATTCATACCCCTGCCGATGCCTGCGATTTCGCTCGACATTGTGCAGCCCTCGATTTCTACAGTCTCAACGATCATGCCGAGAGCCTGACTCCTGCCCACTGGCAGGCGACCAAGGATTCGATTCGGCAATGCGATGCGTTGGCGAGGGGGGCCGAAGAGCCCGACGTCGTGGCCTTCGCGGGATGGGAGTGGACCCAGGTCCGGGGGGATCCCAACGAGCACTACGGGCACAAGAACGTGATCTTCCCGGGGCTGGGTGACGAAGAGCTGCCCGCGCGGCCCATCAGTTCGCGGCCGGACGGCGGTGATATCGGCCTGTTCAACAACGTGCGGGCCGCGATCCAGATGCGCTGGATCGACCCGCTCCACTGGAAGGATTATTCGGATCTCGGATGGTTGATCGACCGGGTGGCGGCACAGCCCCTGTGCCCCAAGGGAGTCCACTCGCGGGAACTCCCACCGGATTGCCACGAGAATGCCCCGAATCCCTCGGATCTCTACCGGAAACTGGACGAGTGGGGCTTCGATTCCCTGGTGATTCCTCACGGCAATGCCTGGGGGTTGTATACGCCGACGACGGCTTCATGGGAAAAGGCGCTGACGCGCGAGCAGCACGATCCGCGCCGTCAGCGCCTACTCGAAATCATGTCGGGGCATGGAAACTCGGAGGAATACAGGGAGTGGGGGGCCACCGTCGAAGGGGAGGGGGGCGAACTCCTCTGCCCGGAGCCGACTCCCGACTTTCTTCCGTGTTGCTGGCAGGCTGGAGAGATCTTGCGCAGCCGTTGTGGGGACCTGCCTTCCGAAGAGTGCGATCGACGCGTTGCACTCACGCGGCAGCGGGCCGTCGAGGCGGGCGTCATGGTTCGGGGGGTGTTGCCCCAGGCCTCCACGGAAGAGTGGCTCGACTGCGACCAGTGTCGAGATTGCTTCAAGCCGGCATTTTCCTACCGGCCCCGCGAGACCAGCCAATACGCGATGGCGCTCTCGAATTTCGAAGAAGCGGGTGACGACGGTCGACCTCTCCGGTTTCGTTTCGGATTCATTGCTTCCACGGACGACCATACGTCTCGCCCGGGCACCGGCTACAAGCAATACGAACGCCGGAAGATGACCTTCGCGACGGGCCTGGAGTCAGAAATCGGCGTTTCGCTTTACGCCGAGAACCCGGACCCACAAATGCCGGTGCGGGTGAACGAGCCCTATCTCCGGGCCGACGGGGAGCGGGTTTCGAGTTTCGCGTATCCCGGAGGCATCGTGGCCGTACACGCGGACGGTCGGAGTCGTAAAGAAGTATGGAGCGCCTTCGAGCGTCGCGAGGTCTATGGGACCAGTGGACCGCGCATGTTGCTCTGGTTCGACCTGTTGAATGCCGAGGGCGGTCGCGTTCCCATGGGCTCCGAAGTCGAATTGTCCGAGGTTCCGCGGTTCGAAGTTCGCGCGGCGGGCGATTTCGTTCAACTTCCCGGTTGCCCGGCGCCCAACGCGGAGGCCCTCGGACTCGACCGAATCGCGGCGCTCTGTGCAGGGGAGTGTTATCACCCCGGCGATACGAGGCACCCCATCGTGGCCATTGAGATCGTCCGAATCCGGCCCCAGGCCGAGCCCGGCGAGGCGATCGGGCCCTTGATCGAAGATCCGTGGCGCCGGTTCGAATGTACGCCTTCACCGGAGGGCTGTGTCGTTCGCTTCGAAGACCCGGACTTTGCCTTTGGGGAGCGCGATGTCGTGTACTACGCCCGCGCTCTCCAGGAGGCGACGCCTGCGATCAACGGGGCGAACATGAGAACGACTTTCGATTCGTCCGGTCGCGCACTTTCCGTGGATCCTTGTTACGGAGATTGGCAGACCGCGTTCGACGACGATTGCCTGGCGCCTGTCCAGGAGAGGGCCTGGTCTTCCCCCATTTTCGCGAACTGGAAGCCCGTCGAGGAGAGTCGCGAGGGACCGGAGAAAGAAGGGGCGAGCTTCGTTGAATCGCTCCGGTGACTCAGGACCCGTCGATCATTTGGCGTAGTCGCTGGATGTGGAGTGGGCCCGTCGAGCAGCAGCCTCCGATGATGCGCGCGCCAGCATCGATCCACGCGGACGCTGCCTCGGCGTACTTTTCGACGTCGAGGAGTGTCCTCGGGATGGCTTCGGGAGCCACTTCTGCGTCACCGGCCGCGGCGGGGATGGCATCGACCGTGTTGGCGTAGCCGCCGACGGGTCGATCGGTTCGCTCGGCCAGCAACGGGATGGCGCGGGTGACGAAGTTGGCGCCGCAGCAGTTGACCAGGTAGGCGTCGATCTCGAGGTCGGCGACGGCATCGAAGGCCTCGGTGAGCGGCTCTCCGCTGGGCAGGTGGTCGGGGTGCTGGCCCTGGAGGGTCCAACTCAGCCATACGGTTTGGCCCGTTTCGGTGGCGGCGGTCGCCGCCGCACGGGCTTCCCGGGCCGACGACAGGGTTTCGCAGAGAAGGAGGTCGACATGGGGAGCGAGTTGCTCGGCCATCTCCCGGTACTGGGAGAGGATCTCGTCGTCCTCTCCGACTTCCTCGGACCGGTAGCTCGTGGCGAGGGGGGGGAGGGAACCCGCGATCTGGACGGGGCGTTGCGCTCCGTCTCTTGCTCGGCGAGCGAGGTCGATGGCCTTCGTCGTGAGTTCACCCAGCCGATGGTCCATGCCCTCGCGGGAAAGGAGCGGGCGGGTCACGGCGTAGTTGTTCAACGTGATCACGTCGGCCCCGGCATCGATGTAGGCCCGATGCACTTCCTCCACCGCGTGAGGGGCTTCCACCAGCGCCTGGGCGGACCAGATCGAGGTGATGTGATCCGGGACGTCGACGCCTCGCGCCCGAAGTTCGGTTCCCATTCCCCCGTCGAGGAGCAGGACGTTTGCGGTCACGTACCGGAACCCGCCGGGTCGAGAAAATCCTTGAACCCGTATCTCGCGTGGGGTCCGAAGCAGATCTGTTCGAGGACCCCGATGCCCTCGCGGCCGTCGCATCGAGCGCGGACGACTTGTTGGATGTGCTGATTTTCGAGAGCCATCGGGTCGACGTCATCGACCTTCCAGGATTCACCCGCCATCGCGAGCTCTCCCTTCCACTGGCCGTGTCCCCATTCGGGGTGGGTGTAGCCGATGCCTTTCATCCGAAAGCAAAGAAGTGGATCGAGGGCGATCTCGGTCCGGCTCCCATCCTTTTCCAGGAGGGCGATCTCGGCACTCGCCGCTCGGCGTGTGCCCGGGATGTATTCGATCCGGTGCTCGCAACCGACCACGCTCCGAAGACCGGGATCCTCGACGCCGGGAATTTTCGACGCGTCGGTGTACGCGGGGACAATGGCGCCGTCCGCGTGCCACATGTGCGCATTCTCGTCTTCGAAAACGCCGAAGTGACTGCAATGGTCCGACCAGTGGAGCGGAGCCCAGAGAAAGAAGACCTGGGGAATGCGCGGATTGGGAGCGGGGCCGGTGTCGGGGGCGCCCACGGGGCGGATTCCCCAGGATCGGTCCTTCGTTCCGAGTACACGCTCGGCCTTGACCGGAACCGATCGGCCGTCGTAACGGATCTCCCCCTCCCAGCGTCCGAATTGGGCGAAACGCGTCGCGTCCATCATCAGTCGCTTGCCCTGGTAGAGCGTCTGTCTCCCTTCCTCGATGCACGCGGTTCGGGCGTTGAAGTCGAGTTCGGCGGCGATCCCGGTTTCGTTGTCGTCGAGGACGAGTCGGATGTGCCGCATGGGTTCGACCACCTCGAGACGAAACGGTCCGACCTCGGTTTCGCTGGGATCCTGCGGCGCCCGGCGAGAAGCGTGAAAGGCGTGTTGTTCGCCATCGCGGACGATGCTGAAACCGCAATCCATGATGCCCAGGTGCGGGTAGATCGCCATTCCGATGCCAAAATAGAATTCGCCGTCGTCCTGGTAGCCATTGAACCAGTAGCGGTCATAGACATTGCGGTCGCTCGATGCGGGCACTGCCACGGGTTGGGGGGTCTGGTGGATGGGGTAGTCGTCGAACCGGCTGAGCATGGGGACCTCGTATGCGGGGAGGGAACTCGGGGCTCTTGAAGCCCGCGTAAGTATAGTCGAGGACGGAGAGCCCAAGGCTGGCCCGGGACGGGCCGCCGTCATACCCTGTGGGCGGTGCGACTGGGCCGCGATGCAGGGGGGCTTTTGCGGGGATCGTCGGCTCGGAGCGCAGGGGGGGGATGGAGCGCATGAAATCGGAGCGATCCTACGCCGGCGTTTTACTGTGTTTTTTCCTGTCCGGCTTTGCGGCGTTGCTCTACCAGACGGCCTGGACGCGGGAATTCTCCTTTGTCTTCGGAACCTCGGAACTCGCGGTCGCAACGGTATTGGCCGGTTACATGGGCGGTCTGTCCTTGGGAGCCGCGGTGGCCGGACGTCTCGCCCACCGGGTGCGTCGCCCCGTGTGGGTTTACGGCCTGCTCGAACTGGGCATCGCGGTCACGGCGCTCGCCCTGCCCCTGGCGATGCAGGGGGTACGGGCCATCACGGTGTGGGCCTTCGCGCAGCCCGAGGGTCCGCCCGCGGCTGGCGGAGTGGCGGTGACCTTGTTCACGTTGACTGCCTCCTTCGTGATTCTGGTGATTCCTACGGCGCTGATGGGCGCGACACTCCCGCTGCTCTCGCGCCACGCGGTGCACCGAGACAACCAGATTGGGAGTCGCGTGGGCGTCCTCTACGCGATCAATACCCTCGGCGCGATTGCGGGAACGGTCGTCGCCGGTTTCGCACTTCTTCCGGCGCTCGGACTTCATCAGACCGTGCTCGTGGGTGTCGGTGTGAACGCGGCGGTCTTCGTGCTTGCGGCCCTTCTCGCTCGCGGAGAGGGTTCGCGGGTTTTCGAACGGTCGGATCGACCGACCGCCGTTCGCGGGCAGCGGGCCCACTGGGTCCTTCCTCTTATCCTGGTGTCGGGAATGGTCTCGTTCTCCTACGAGGTCCTGTGGACCCGTCTGCTGGGGCAGATCCTGGGGGGGAGTGTCTACGCGTTCTCGACGATGCTGGCGAGTTTCCTGGCGGGGATCACTCTCGGCAGTGCCCTGGCGGCTCGTTTCGCTCGCGACCGGGAGAGGTCGGCGACGGGGTTCGTGTGGAGCCAGCTCTTCGTGGCCGTGTTTTCCCTGGTGGCCTTCCACCTGGTGGACCGGCTTCCCTCCTGGGTCGTTCAGTGGGATGCGGGTCGGTTCATCGGGCTGCATCCCAGCGACGCGGTGTTTGGGGTGCTTCTCCTACTGCCTTCGACCCTCGCCATCGGCGCGACCTTTCCCTTCGCCGTTCGCATCATGGCGCGCGGCGCCGACGATGCGCCGGTCGCGACAGCCCGGGTCTACGCCTGGAACACGGTGGGCGCCATTGTCGGTGCGCTGGGCGCCGGATTCTTCCTGATTCCCACGTTGGGTTTTGCGCCGAGCCTCGGGATCGGTGTCGCGCTCAACCTCGTTCTGGCGGCGGTCGCGTCCTGGGTTCTGGCGCCGCGGAAGTGGACGGGAGTCGTCCTTGCTGTGGGCCTGGGCGTCGCGTTCGCGTTCTGGACTCCCCAGACACCCTGGAACCTGCTGCGGTTTGCGCCGATTGCCCGGGTGGTTCAACCGGGGGAACTCCTTTTCGAAGAGGTTGGCCGAAGCGCAACGGTCCTTGTGCGTCGTCGGGAGGGCGCGTACTACGTCATGAACAACGGCTTGGCCGAGGCGGCGGTTCGTCCGGTCTGGGATCCCGGTGCCGACCTCACGAACCGCTGGCTGAGTTCCCTGCCGTCGATGGCGAGGCCGGAAGCCGAATCCCTCCTCGTCATCGGTCTCGGAGGCGGGGTGGTCGTCGAGGAGGTTCCGGCTTCGATCCGGGAAATCGACGTCATCGAACTCGAAGCGGCGGTGATCGAGGCGAACCGGGCGCTGGCGAGTCGGCGATTCGCGGACCCGCTCGCCGACCCGCGGGTTCGCGTGATCGAGAATGATGCGCGGGGCGCGTTGATGCTCACGTCCAAGCGGTACGATGCGATCGTCTCCCAGCCCTCCCATCCGTGGACCGCCGGTGCGTCCCATCTCTATACCCGCGAGTTTTTCGCACTGGCCAAGGATCACCTGGAGCCCGGTGGCGTTTTCGTCCAGTGGATCGGGCTCGCTTTCGTCGACCAGGAGTTGCTTCGCGTACTGGTCGCAACGTTGCTCGACGTCTTTCCCCACGTGCGCGTCTATAGCCCTCCCTTCTACGCCGCGGTTCTCTTCGTCGCGTCGGAGGAGCCCCTGTCAATCGAGCAGACGGTTTCGCAAGCGATTGAAAGATCCCCGGAGACGTTCAAGAAGATCGGCATCCAGGTGCCGGAAGACGTGTTCATCTCTCTTGAACTCGACGAGGTGGGAGCACGCGCCTTCAGCGCGGGGGCTCCCGTCAGCACGGACGATGCGAATATTCTCCAGGTCCGTTCTCCCCGGGTCCTGGGGCAAACGCTTTCGCGAGAGAACTCGTTGGATTTCCTGGAACCCTACGATCCGGTCGAACGGGTCGCCCCCGGACTGGACCTGGTCTACGCCGGGGTCCGCATGCAGCAGAGTCGTCCCCGTCACCCGCGGTTGGAGCGGCTCCGCGACGCGGCGACGGGTCGCGAGGAAGCGATCCTCGACCTTTGGTCCGCCAAGAACGAAGACCGGGAGGATCGTCTCGAGGCGCTGGCCGAGCTGGCCTCGGGACCGGGGCGGGAGGGCCGGCGAGCCCAGGAAGTGCTTGCGTTGGTCTTGCGGCTCGAGATGCTTCGGGCTGCGCGGTCCGCCGAAGTCCCGGACTTCCAGGTTCTTCGCGACCCGTTTCTTGCGGTTGCGGAGGGTTGGTCCCGGCAAGGACGTCCGCGAGAGTTCGAGGGTCTCGATGCTCGCCTGGCGGAAGTGAGGCCCTCGGACCTGCTCTACCCCGAAGCCACGAGGCTGCGGGCTCGCTGGAGGGTCGCCGAGGGGTCGCCCGGTCGTGCCCGCCAGGCCCTGGAACTTCTCGATGGGATTCCTCTCGCCTCCAGCGGAAATTTTTTCGATTTGTCGCTTTACGCAAGGGCGGCGGTTCTTGCGGGCGATACGAGTCTCGCGTTGAGCAGCTACCGGAATGCGGTCCAGGCGGCCCGCCGCAGCGGTTCGGCGGCCCGGAAGCGCCTTCGGGACATCCAGTCGCGAGTCGCGAGAATCCCGACCACCGGAGAGAATCGGCTCATCCGCGAAGAGCTTCTGCTTCAGATCCGAGAGGCGCTTGAGCGAGCGGCGCCACCCGTTCGTCGCTAGGCCGGCGGGGTGCGAACGGGCGAGCCGGGAATCCGAATTACCACTCGGCCCTGGACACGCTCGACCGGGTACACCTCGAGCGGTTTTCGGGCGGGAGGAGTGAGCGGGACTCCGGACCGGATGTCAAAAATCGCTCCGTGGAGTGGACATTCGAGGCGATGCCCCCGGAGTTGGCCGCCCTCGAGGCGGGTCGTCGCATGCGAGCAGGCGTTTCGTAGGGCGTAGATCTCGCCGCCCACGTTGCATAGAAGGATTTCATGCCCATCGACGTCCACTGCCCGCATGGCACCCGGCTCGGGTTCGTCCGTTTCGACCCGGCATTGCGAGTCTTCGACCTCAGCCACTTCCGGCGGATGCCTTTCCCTCGATATAGGACTGCAGCGTCTCGTGGAAATGCCGAATGCGAATTTCTTGTTCCCCCAGGAAGAGGCCCTCGAATCCCTGGGAGTGCATGCCGGCCTGGATCCGGGGCAGGTTGTAGGTGTCCTGGGCCAGGAGTTCACCGCCGCCGCCGGCGAGTTCCACAACGAGGTCGTCGCTCAGTTCGTAGTGACGATGCTCGGGCCGCGGCAGTGGATCGCCTGGAGACCGCAGTAGGGAGAAAAAATCGAAAAACATGCGGTCGGGGTCGTGCGGGTGAGGTCGATGGCGGAAGACCCAGGCCGTCATGCCGAAAATGTTGAAAGTGATGTTCGGAAATACGGTGTAGTGAAAGTCGTCGACGAGTTGACTGTCGGTGAGTTCCGAAAAATCGGCCCCGAGTGCTGGACCATGAACCTCCCGGACCTGCTTGGCGATTGCGGGCCCGACGTCGGCCGCCCCTCCTTCGAAAGCCGATGCATCGATGCCGAAGCGGGCCAGGAAATTCTGGCGGATCTCTTCGTTGACACGTCCGTGATCCGGGTGCCGAGGACTGGCGACGGCCAGGGGCATGATCATTCGTGAGTGGTGATCGTAACAGTCAATGGGCACGTTCACGTCGTCACTGAAGACGAGGGTATCGGGATGGGTCCCGGCCATGTGGTAGGGCTCATTGAAGGCATCGACCGACGTCTTCCAGTTGCAGGCAACCTCGATGGTGACGTGATCGAGCAGTTGCATTTCTTCGAAGTGATAGGGGTCGAGGTGGTCCGGGATGATGCCGAGGTATTCGCGTAGTGGGCGTGCCTCGGGGTCCAGGTTGAGCCAGACGAATCCTCCCCAGGTTTCGCAACGGACGGGCTTCAGGGCGAGGTCTTCCAGGGGGCATCCCTGGGGAAAAGTTTCCGGGTCGTGGATGGATTTCACGCTCCCGTCGATGTTGTAACGCCAGTCGTGAAAGGCACACGCAAAAGACTCCGCGTGGCCCATGCCGGGCTCACGGAGGCGGTTGCCTCGGTGGCGGCACACGTTGTAGCGCGCGGCAATTTCTCCAGACCGTTGCCGGATCACGAGGATGGACTCGGGGCCGATCTCCGTCGTGAAGTAGTCACCGGGTTCAGCGATGTCTTTCTCGAAACCAGCAAAGAGCCAGGTCTTTGTCCACATCTGCTCCCATTCAAGATGAGCGAACTCCGGTGAGAGATATCGCTCCTTGGGGATCCGATCGAAGCCGAGTTGAGGCGCCGGAGAACGCTCCAGGGGAGTGGAAAGGCGATTCGACCGCTGAAAGCCCATTGACGATTCCCCTGGCCGCTCTTCGGGTCGGTCGGCTACCGGCTGGCCCGCGCGGTGTCGAGAGTAGGTCCGAGTTCGTATTTTTCGATGCGGTAGCCGAGTGTTCGGCGGGAGATCCCGAGAAGTCGAGCCGCCTGCGTTCGGTTGTGCCCGGTTTTCTCCATGGCCTGCAGGATGCAGTTCACCTCGATCTGTTCCAGGGTGCGGCCTTCGTCGCCGGTGACATCTTCGTTCAGGGTGACCGGGCTGCTCACGAAGTCCTGGACCGCTGCGGGCAGGTCGGATACCTGGATTTCGTCGCTGTCGCTCAGGACCACGGCGTGTTCCACGGCATTGACCAACTCGCGAACGTTTCCCGGCCACGGGTATCGCTTCGCGAGATCAAGAGCCTCGGGACTCAGGTGATGTCGGGCGGAGCGCTGTGTGAGGAAGCGCTGGATGAGAGCCGGGATGTCTTCCGTGCGCTCGCGCAACGGGGGGATTTCGAGCGGGAGTACGTTGAGCCGGTAGTACAGGTCTTCGCGGAATTGGCCGGAGCGGACGGCCGCATCGAGGTTGCGGTTGGTTGCCGAAATCACCCGGACATCCACCCGGATCACCTTCTTGGCGTCCCCGATCCGGTGAAATTCTCCGCTTTCGAGGACACGCAAGAGTTTCGGCTGGAACGTGCTCGAGATCTCCCCGATTTCATCCAGGAAGATCGTTCCGCCATCGGCGACCTCGAAAAAACCACGCCGGTCCTCCGTTGCGCCGGTAAACGAACCCTTGGTATGCCCGAAGAGTTCGCTTTCGAGCAGCGTGTCCGGGAGCGCGGCACAGTTCACCGAGACAAGGTCTTCTCCGCTGCGAGGAGACTGCTGGTGAATCCAGTGGGCCACGACATCTTTTCCAGTGCCCGACTCGCCCGTGAGGAGGACACTCGAAGGGGCCTGGGCGATTCGAGTGGCCTTTTCAATCACCCGTTTCATTTCGGCGCTCTCGGCGACGGGGCGATCGCTGCTGTCCGGTTGCGGGCCGTCTGGCTCGTCACTCGCGGTTTCCTCGGCTGGCGTTTCCAGGATCTGCTCGATCAGGGGGGTGAGGTCCCGCTCCACGGAAAACGGCTTCGTGATGTAGTCGATGGCCCCTCGTTTGATCGCTTCCAGCGCAGTTTCGACCGTGGCGTAGCCCGTCATCATGAGGATTTCGCAGCTGGGACGAATCTTCTTGGCTCGGGTCAGGAACTCGATGCCGTCCATGCCGGGCATTCGAAGATCCGTCACGATGACCTCGAACGGTTCGTCCTTCAAGATGCGAAGCGCATCTTCGGGGTGGTCTCGAAAGACCACGTGGTGTCCCGCTTTCGTGAGAGAGCGCTGGACCAGTTGGCCGATCTGCCTTTCGTCGTCAACGACGAGGATGTGGCCATGGTTCATACGTCGCATCTCCCTCGCGAACCCCGGGCTCTCCGCCGGGCCCATTGGGGCCCCCGCCTTGGGTCACGCAGCGGAGTATGCCGGTTCAGAGCCTCGACGGCACGTTCTAGCGAACGGAAATTCCTTCGAGACCCGTGGCGCGGTGGGCTAGGCGACGGATGAGCCGGTGGAGGGTGCCGTTCGGCGGGGTACGACCTGCTGGATGAGTTCGATCAACTCGCTTGCGCGATAGGGTTTGTGCAGGAAGGCGTCCGCAATGCCCTGCTGTGACCAACTGTCGTCGCGTAGATCGTCGAAACCGCTGCAGAGGATCACCGCCAGTGATGGGTCGAATTTTCGAAGGCGCCGTGCGGTTTCGAGACCGTCGATCCCTGGCATGGTGAGGTCGACGATGGCGACGTCAAATTCCTGGTTGCACTGAATCTCCAGCGCGTGTTTTCCACAGGTGGCTTCGTCAACCAGGAACCCCCTGCTGCGAAGAATCCGCGCACAAATCGAGCGGACCGCCGCCTCGTCGTCGACGACAAGCACCCGGTCGCCACCGGGGGGCTCAGCGGGAACTCGTGGCTCGACATGCAGTTGCGGTGGTGTCGCCTTGGTGGTCGGCAGGTAGATCGAAAAGATCGCTCCTCCTCCCGAAATGTTTTCGAACCCGGTGGATCCGTTGTGGCCGCGGGCTACGCCGAGAACGCCAGCCAAGCCCAGGCCCCGTCCGGCGAATTTGGTTGAGAAGAAGGGTTCAAATACCCGGTCGCGGATTTCTTCATACACCCCGCGACCCGAGTCATGGATTCCAATCCGGAGGTAGTTGCCCGCGCCGAGAGTTTCATACACACGGAGAGATCGCGCTTCCTCGACGCCGATTCGAATCGCCTCGGCTCGGATCTCGATCGTGCCCGGGTTGTCACCGATGGAATCCGAAGCATTGGCAATGAGGCTATGAAGAGCCTGCTCCAGTTGGTCGACATCCGCATGAACGACAGGCAGGGGTTTCGTGACGTTCAGATGGAGTTCTATGCTTTCGGGGAGTTGCTGGCGAGCCGATCGCTCGATGGACTCGAGAAGCTCGGAGAGATCGAAGGCGTTCTTGGTGGTTCGGCTCTGCCCGGAGAAGAGCAGGAGTTGATGCACCAGGTGGGATGCCCGCACGGCGGCGGACTCGACTTCTTCGAGGGCCATTCGAACCCGGGGAATCTCCCGGGTCTCTTCCAATGCCAGGTCCGTGTTGCCCAAAACGCTCTGGAGCATGTTGTTGAAGTCGTGGGCGATTCCGCCGGCGAATACGCCCAGGCTCTCGAGTTTCTGGGCGTGGGCGAGGGCTTCCTGGTTCTCGCGGAGATCTGCAGCGGCATGCTGAAGCTCGGTTTCGTCGGCGAGATGGAGGCTCCACGCCTTCGTGGTTCCCCGTCGACCCGGGACGTCCGCCGCGTGTACCCGGACCCAGCGTTCGCCGCGGGGACCATGGCGAAATAGGTGTCCCGCCTTGTCCTGGTCGGGCTGGGTCAGGGTTTTCCGGAGTGTATCGACCGAAATGCGGGCGTCCGAATCTTCCTCGGGTCGGAGTTTTTTGGCCAGCGCCGGAAAGACCTGGGCCGAGGCGGGGAGGTCCTTGATATCGAGCATGCGAATCGCGTTTCGGTTGGCGAAAAGGAGTTGGCCTTCGAGTCCGAAGATCAGGACCCCTCCCGGTTGGTGGTCGATGACCTCGGTCCACGCTACGGGACTCAGGGAAAAAAGCCGCGTTCTGTAGATCCCCACGATGAAGAGCAGGCTCGAGATTCCGACCCCGACCGACGTGGGGTCAAAGGGCATCTCGATTCCAGAAAAGACGAATGTGGCGCTTGCGATTCCCGTTGAAAACGTGGCGAGCACCAGGATTACGACGCGGGTTCGGATCTCTCGCGAGGTCGTGCGAAAGAACAGGTGCGCATAGATCGCCGATACGGCCGCGAGTGCCGCGTAGTTGTTGGCGGCGTTCGCCCACCACATCCAGTGTCGAATGCTGTTTTTCCCTGGAACCAGGGAGAGAAACTGTCCAGACCAGGGGTTGGTCAGAAGGCCCAGCCACAGGAAAACCCCGATCGCGATGGGAAGGTAGACCCAGGACGATCGCGTGAATCGGTAGCCGGCTTCCTGGGCTTCGGCGAAACGGAGCGCCAGGAGCCACCAGAGCGGGCCGAGAAAGATGAGCCCCGAGTAGAGCAGGGCGTAGCCGAACCACCGGGTTTCGCTGCCCGGGAGGAAGAAGTTTCCGAGAAGGTCCCCCACGATGAAGAGCAGCGCGGCCAACAGCATCCCGTGCAGCGGCATCGAAACCGGCCGTATGGGTCGCCGAAGAAAGACATACACGTTCAGCCAGAGCTGGAGAACGAGGGCGACCAGGGCGGGAATGGCCCAGGGACTCATCGCAGCACTCCGTGTCCATGCTCGCCGGGGGTCTCGGGGCGCTCGGTCATCTCAGGTCGATCTTCGCGGTGTGACTGATTCACGGGAAGCGGGCTCCAGGGTCCACGGCTCGGCGGACCGTTCCTTCGTTCTGGAAAGGGGAGCTTGCAGCATTGATGCCGGTTTGACTCGCGCCCAGAAGGGGCTCGGGGCCTCCTGGGTCCGAGGGTGCACGCTTTGGTACGGGCCTGGGCGGCCCGGGTGTACGAAAAGGGGATTTTCTACAGGGGGAGGGCGCCAAATCTGGAAGGGAGGGGGCTCCTGCTCTTGGCACGCGGCTTGCTGCAGTGATTTTGCGAACGCTTTGCCTCCTTGTGGAGTCCGATCCTTTAATACGACAGGGTGGTTCCGTTGAAGGGGTGCGAGTTCGCGTGAAGGAGGTACCGATGAGAGAAAACACTGGTGAAAGAGCAGGGACACTCCCTATGGAGTCTGAGGAGGACACCCCTCGCACCTGTGCCTGGTGCGGAGACCAGGCGGTCGATGCGGGGTCCGAGATTCGCCAAGCGGCCCGAATCAGCCATGTTATTTGCGCGCTCTGTCTACAGAATCAGCTCGAGGCCCTTCGCCTGCCGGTTCCCGAGGCGGCCTGAAAAGAACCTCGTTACACCCACGCCTCGCCGCAGTCGACTCGCTCTTTCCCTGGGAATTCGTCTTTTCCGGGGAGTCGCGTTTCCCGGGCACGGGTTCGCGATGGAGTATGCTGACTCGTCCGGAGGGGGGTACGTCATGCACGCCGGGAGCGTCGAGCCGCGTTGACGAAAAAATTGGACCACGAGATCAAGCGGCCCACTCCGCGCGATGAACACCTGACAGGGCCTGCTCGTATCTTCTCCTTGAACGAGTCCCGACTCCTCAAGGGGCTTAGCTTCGGGGCGTTTTGTGCGCTTGTCCTCGGCGGCCTCGTGGGTTCGCTCACGATGGACATCCAGACCGGGGAGTACGCGGCCTTCGCCTTCTCGCTGATCTGTTTCGGTGCGGCACCGTGGGTCATCACTCGGACGGGATCGTCCGCCGCGGGTGCGATGGTTCTGCTGGTTGGCGCGCTCGGTCCGGTATTCGTTCCGGCGTACTACCAGGAGGGAATTCGCTCTCCCTATCTTCTTTGGTTCGTGGTGATTCCGATGCTGGCGCCGCTCTTTCTGGGCGCGCGCTTCGCCGTGGTCTCCCTGTTCATCGGGCTTGTGGGTTTTACGGTTCTCTATCTTCGACACTGGTTCGACCCCGGGTTTTCGGGCGAGACGGTCCCGGCGTTCTTCTTTTATTTCAATCTCGTCCTCGCTGCGAGTTTTGGAACCGCCGTCGGCGTAGCGACGCGTCGGTCGAATCTTCGGATTCGTCGTGATCTCGAAATCCTGGAACGGGAGATCGAGGCCAAGATCGCTGATGTGGATGAAATCACGGCTCTGCGTGCTGCCGTTCTCGAAACCTCCCAGGCGGGAATTATCAGCTGCGACACCGCCGGGGTCATTACGGATTTCAACCCGGCCGCGGAATTCCTATTTGGATTTTCGCGTAGCGAGGCGGTGGGCCAAAAGGTTAAGGACCTGATCATTCCCGCGGCCATGGTGCCCAAGCACGAGTCGGGTTTTTCCCTTTACCTCCAAACGGGTGAGGACCAGATCCTTGGAAAGGCCGTCGAATTGGTCGGTCTTCGAGCGGATGGCACCGAGATTCCCGTCGAAGTTCTCGTCCAGCGGATCCGCCTGCCGGGCCCCCCCCAATTCACCGCGTTTCTCCGTGACCTACGCCCCCAGCGGGAGGCCGAGGCTACGCTGCGGAAGCGCGAGACCCAACTCCAGAAGGCCCGCCGCCTGGAAGATGTCGGACGACTGGCCGCGGGGGTTGCCCACGATTTCAACAATCTGCTGACCATCGTGAACGGCTACAGCGAAAGCATTGCGACACCCGCCGACGCCGGATCTACGATTCACGAAGACGCTCTCGAAATTTCGAGAGCTGCGGAACGCGCTGCTGTCATTACCAACCAGTTGCTGGCGTTCAGCCGGAGCCAGATTCTCCGGCTCGCGCCGCTCGACCTCAGTCATCTTCTGCACGAGTTCGAGGCGACACTTCGAAGCATTGTGCCGCCGTCGGTGGATCTTCAGATGGACGTTCCCGAAGCCCCCTGGCTCGTGAGCGCCGACACCAGTCAACTCGAGCGGGTTTTACTGAATATCGTGCTCAACGGGTGCGACGCCATGGAGGGAGGGGGAAGACTGGTCGTGTCTCTTCGTTACGTGGAGCACGCCCATGCGATTATTCCGGAAGCCGAGGAGCCCGTATCGGGGCGTTCTGTCGAGTTGTCGTGCCGAGACGAAGGTTCCGGGATGGATGAAGAAACGCTCTCGCACGCCTTTGAACCCTTCTTTTCGACGAAAGGCGTGGGAAAAGGAACGGGCCTCGGACTGGCGACGGTCTACGGGATCGTGCAGCAGTGCGGAGGCACCGTGAGGATAGAGAGCAAGTTGGGCCAGGGTACGAATATTCGGATTGTTCTTCCCGAGGCGAAAGTCGAAGAGATTGCGTTGCCAGAAGAGGTCGCTTTTGGAGACTCTTCTTCGCCGACAATCGTCGTGGTCGACGACGAGTCGAGTGTGCGCAGCGTCATCGCCAAGCGGTTGAGAATCGAATCGTACCGGGTACTCGAAGCCGCCGACGGCGAGGAAGCGCTGGCTATTCTGGATCGCGAGGCGGATGCCGTGGACCTTGTGATTTCCGACCTGATCATGCCGATTAAGAGCGGTGCCGAGCTCGTCTCGCAGGTCTCCCGGGATTACCCCTCGATCAAGTTCATCATCATGTCGGGATATTTGTCGGACGACGCGAAACGGATCGATTCCGGTTCACAGCAGACGGTATTCCTGCAGAAGCCGGTCCGCATGGGGGAGCTCGCTCGGGCCGTGGCCGTCCTCCTCAAGCGGACCGAAATGGATCCCGTGGAGAGCGGCTAGTTCGTTCGCGGACCGCGCTCGATCAGCGCGTCGAGAACGCGAAGTGTCGGAGCCAGCTCGGCGGTCACGAGAAGTCCGCGGATTCCGAGCCGTTCTGCCGCGCGGACGTTATTGGGGTGGTCGTCGAGAAAGAGCGCGGATTCTGGCGCGACCCCGCCGATCCGTTCAAGGGCGAGTTCGTAGATGGCCGAATCTGGCTTTCGTAAACCCACCTCGCTCGAGTCCACGATGACGTCGAAAAGCTCTTCCGTCGGAATCATGGTTTTCCATCGCTCTCGAAATTCGGCGACATTGTTGGTGACCAGGGCCGTCGGGAAACCCGTTCGATGGATACAGAGGGCGCGCTCCACCATGGATTCGCGTACGCCGCCGTCTTCCGACATGCGCGCCAGCAGTTGGAGAGGGTCGGAATCCACGCCTTCCCGACGCCCCAGTTCGAGGATGCCGTCCCTCGCCTCCAGGAGCGAAATCTCCCCGCGTTCGAGTCGGTGCCAGGGGTGATCCGTGTCTTCGTGGTAGGGGCCGAACACGATCTCCAGGAGTCGCCCGGCTGGAAGTTTCTGTTCTTCGCCCGCTCGTTCGACCTCGTCGAATGGGGAAGTCGTGAAGACGCCGCCGAAGTCGTAGAGGACGGCTTCGATTCCGTCGAGAAGTTCCGTCATCCGGTGGGCATTTCTTCGGGCAGTTCGGGGTTCCAATCGGCACCGTTGATATGGCTCCCGCCATCGACGAAAAGGGTGTTTCCCGTCACGTATCGAGCATCGTCCGAGGCCAGGAAAAGCGCGACGCTTCCGATGTCGTCTTCGGGATCCCCCATCCTCCCCATGGGATGCCGGGCGAGGATGGTTTTCTCCATCTCGGGGTTTTTCGACATCACCTCGACGTAGGATTCAGTCGCTGCGGCCGGGCAGATGACGTTGCAGATGATTCCGAAACGCGCCCATTCGACCGCGGCCGTTCGGGTTATGGTGCGGACGGCTTCTTTGGCCGTGTTGTAGGGAACCCGGAAAAGATGAGCGTTGACTCCATTGAGCGAACAAAGGTTGATCACGCGGCCCCAACCCTGTTTTTTCATATGAGGAAAGACCGCCTGCATCGACCACAGGTTGGAAAAGAACCCGACACGCATGGCCCTTTCCATTTCTTCGGTGGTTTTCCACTCGACCCGGCCCATGGAAGCGCCGGACCACGCGTTGTTGACGAGAATGTCGATGTGGCCGAAAGAGGCGAGGGTTTGATCCACCGCGGCTTCGACATCCTCTTTCTCGCTTACATCCGTCTTCACGAAGAGCGCCTGGGCGCCCAGTTCTTCGACCTCGGCCACGGTTCGGGCACCGGTTTCGGGATTCCATTCGGCGACGACAACGGTGGCCCCCTCTCGGGCGAATCGCCTGGCGATGCCGCGGCCGATCCCCTGTCCGGCCCCCGTTACGATCGAGACCCGTCCCTTCAATCTGCTCATCGGGTTATCCTTTTTCGGCCCGGGTGTTGACGGAGCAGGGCCTGCCCCAGAGAATCCCACTGAACGGACGGCTTGGCTACCCGGGGAGTGGCTGTGGTCGATCGCACGAATGGAGGACTCATGGAGAAACTCGAGGGTCGCGTGGCCGTAGTCACTGGCGCCGGAAGTGGAATTGGAGCGTCCCTGGCTCGGGCGTGCGGCCGGGAGGGCATGAAGGTCGTGGTCGCGGACGTCGAAGGGGAAAAGGCCGAGTCGGTAGCCCAGACGATGCGGGACGTTGGGATGAAAGCGGTCGCGCAGACCGTGGACGTCCGGCGACGAGAGGATATCCAGGCCCTCTTGGACCGTGCACTCGGGGATTTCGGAGGGTGCCACCTTCTCTGCAACAACGCCGGCGTGATGATCAATCGCCCATTGATCGAGACCGAGGAGAAGGATTGGCAATGGGTTCTCTCGGTCAACCTCTGGGGAGTGATTCATGCGATCGACGTTTTTCTCCCCGCGATGAAAGATCAAAGGACGGAATGCCACGTGGTCAATACGGCGTCGATTGCCGGCTTGATGAACCTGGGTACGATGGGTCTCGGGGCGTACAGTACGACGAAGGCCGCCGTCGTCATGCTCTCGGAATTTCTTCGGGCCGAACTGGCGGTGGCCGGAATTCCGATCGGGGTTTCCGTGGTGTGCCCTGGAGCCGTTGCCACCCGTATCGCCGAAAGCGAAAGGAATCGTCCGAGAGACCTCGACACGGGGCAACCTCTCGAAGCCGTGGGAGCGGATCCGAATTCTGAGCAGGTTCCCGGCACCCAGACTCCGAGCGAAGTGGCCGAGAGCATTCTTCGCGGTGTGCGGGAGAACGAGTTGTGGATTCTCACGCACCCGGAGATGAAAGCACCCGTGGAGACGCGAGTGCGATCTCTTCTCGACGCGTTCGACGAGAGCGCGTCGAGGAAATCCTGAACGATGAAGGAGATTCACGTGCCCCTCGAAATTGGAACCGTTTTCCCGACCTGTGAGATTGGAAACGATCCGAACGCGATCCGCGACTTCGCCCAGGCCGCGGAAGAACTCGGATATTCTCACATCATCACCTACGACCATGTGCTCGGTGCGGAGCACGGCGACCGAGAGCCTGCCCTAGGGGGGCCCTATACGGAGAACGACGCCTTTCATGAGCCCATGGTGCTGTTCGGTTATCTCGCGGCACTGACACAGCGGATTCGACTGGTGACCGGGGTTCTGGTTCTTCCCCAGAGGCAGGCCGCGCTGGTTGCGAAACAAGCGACGGAGCTTGCGGTCTTGTCCGAGGGGCGGTTTACCCTGGGCGTGGGCACCGGCTGGAACTGGGTCGAATACGAAGCCCTGGGCGCCGACTACGCGTTGCGCGGGAAGGTCCTGGACGAGCAGGTCGAGTTGATCCAGGAATTGCTGTCGGAACCGATCGCAAATTTCGAGGGCCGCTTTCATCGCATCGAGCGCGCCGGGTTGCTGCCGCGTCCGCCGGCGAAGATTCCCATCTGGTTTGGAGGTTTTTCTCCCGTAGCCATTCGCCGAGCGGCGAGAGTCGGAAACGGTTTTCTCTTCGGATCCGCGGCTTCTCCCATGCAGGCTCTCTGCGGCGAACTGGTGCGACAACTCGATGAGAATGGGCGGCGTGAAGACTTTGAAATCGACGTAGTGCTTCACTACAGCGAAGGCGAGGAAAAATGGCGTTCTCTCGCGGAGCGCTGGAGTGCACTGGGAGCGACGCATTTCTCGATGCGGGCCATGGATACGGGCGTCCACTTGATGGGAGAGAAGCCGGCGGGATTTCGCGGGGTCCAGGACCACATTCGCGGACTCGAGCGGTTTATCGAGGTGGTTCGGGGCGTCGCTTGACTAGCGCGCTTTCGGTTCTCGAATTCGGGGAGGGAGGGCTATGGATTCGGTGAGTGCCGTCAAACCGAGAGACGTCCGAACGGTGCGGGCGTGGGATCGCGAGGCCGATGTCGTCGTCGTGGGCCTGGGGTCGGCCGGAGTCTGCGCGGGGATCGAGGCGGCTTCGACCGGTGCCTCGACTCTGGTACTCGAAGCCGCCTGGCGCGGTGGGGGAACGACCGCAGAATCGACAGCCCAGATCTACATGGGGGGAGGGACACCCCTGCAGCAAGCGTGCGGCTTCGACGACACGCCGGATGAAATGTTTAAGTACCTGATGGCCTCGTGCGGACCCGAAGCGGACGAGGCCAAGGTTCGCCTTTTTAGCGACGAAAGCGTGGCGCATTACCGCTGGTTCACGGACCGGGGAGTCCCTTTCGAGCAGGGATTCGTTCCGTACGAAGCCAGCACCATGCCCATGCCTGGGGCGAGCCTCAGCTATACAGGAAGTGAGCGGGCGTACCCGTACCGGGAGATTGCGCGCCCCGCTCCTCGCGGACACACCGTCCAGAGGGACGGTGTGGGTTCCGGCGAGTACTTGATGCAGATCCTGGTGGAGCAGTTCGAGCGCGTCGGTGGCGAGATCCAACCGAATGCGCGAAGCGAAACCCTGGTGGTGGATAGCGAGGGTCGGGTCGTTGGCGTCGTTGCCAGGGTGGGTTCCGAGCCCTGCCTGGTTCGCGCCCGCCGAGGAGTGATTCTAACGACGGGCGGATTTATCCAGAATCCCGAAATGCTTCGCTGGTACGCCCCAGAGGTTCTTCGGTGTGGTCGACCGATCGCTGCGGAAACCAGCGACGATGGAAGTGGGATTCGGATGGGAATCGG
>JAZAOF010000170.1:0-10725 GCA_036228265.1 Myxococcota bacterium
GGGAGTGATGGGCCAATAACTTCCATCCTGGTGCAACGGGACTTCCATCGGGTCGCCCGGAAGCTTGCAGAAGAGATGATTGCCCCAGCAGGCGAAATCGGGACCCAGCAGGTCTTCGACGTAGTCAAGCAACTCCGGGCGGAGGAGTAGATCGTAGACCCCGGCGCAGACCAGGTGGTAGGCATTGATCGAGTACGAGTTTCTCCGGTCGTCGGCGGAAAGAACGTTCTTGATCAGGTCATCGAAATAGCTTCGAAGTCGCAACATTTCCGGCGCCTCGAATGCCGAAAGCCCGCTGAGAAAGCCGTCTCGATTGAACTGCTCGACCTGGGACGACGAAAGCGTACGCGCCAAAACAGGGTCGGCCGGGATGAACCGCAGTTCGCGCGTATCCTCGTGCTGGGTGTCATCGAAGAAGGATTTCTGGGCCATGAAAACTCCGAGGAAGTGGCAAACGGAATCAACGGGGCGAGACCGGGCCAGCGGACGCCGCAAGTCTACCCGGCGTCCCGACGAATCCCGCGGCGCCCCCTCGCGACACGGACGCGTTCACTTCCGCGGCAGGGTGAGAATGACCGTGCCGGTGGCGTGGTCTCCCAGGTCATTGGCCGCGGATACGGCAACCTCGATGATGCCCTCGTCACCCTCGGTGCTCGTTTCGGTGACCTCCCCCCTGAAACGCAGCACCTTGTTGGGGACCGCCGGCGCCCCCAGGCGAATCGATATCTTGCGCAACAGGGCTTCGGGCCCGGCCCAATCGGAGACGAAGCGCGCCACGTAGCCGTTCGTCGTCAGGATGTTCATGAAGATGTCGGGCGCATGCTGGGCCACGGCATAGTCGCGGTCGTGGTGGACCGGCATGAAATCGCGCGACGCAATGGCTCCGGCAACGACCACGGTGGCCGTCACGTCGAGATCGAAGGGCGGAAGCTCATCCCCGACGGAGATTTCGTTCCAGTCGAGAGACCCGGTCGTATCCCGGTTCATGAATCCCCCTCGGTTCCGCCCGCCTTGAACTTCAAGATCCGAAACCGTTGGCGACCCACGACTTCGCCCTGAGCGTCGGCGTAGGTCGTCACCCACGTCACGAAATACCCCGTACCGAGGGAGGTCTTCTTGCGCGGAGAGATGGACTCGAGGACGGTGGAGGCGACGAGTTCGTCCCCGGGTCGCAGGTAGCGCTCGAATTCGAGTTCCGAGTTGGTCGCCAGGGTGTTGGCATAACCCGCGTCGGTAAGGATGCTGATGGGATTGTCCGAATCGATCTCGTCCGGGGCTCCCCCTCGTTCGGCGATGCCTTCGATCCGGGGCCGGGGCATGGTCCATGTCTGGAGCATCGCGGGCGGCGCAACGACCCCTCCGTGCCGGGTCCTCGCAGAAAATTCCGCGTCGAGGTAGATCGGGTTCTGGTCGTCGAGTGCATCGACCCAGTGGCGGATCATGGGTTGATTCACCGGGTCGGGTGCGGCGGCAGGACCGGATGCGCTGAGCGACTGCCCGATCCAGGACTCGAGGCTCTCGCGCAGGGGATCTTCGGGGGGCTCTGACATGGCCTGTCCACCATAGGACACCTGGCCGATACAGCGGAGTCCCCCGGTGATTGTTGTTGCGCGGGCCGGGGCGAAACCGGAACGGGAGAGCCCCTAGACGCGCCTTCGGCTCGCGCCCAATGCGGCCAAGCCGAGACCGAGAAGAATTGCAGCCCCCGGCTCGGGAACGACGGCGGCTCCCCGGTTGACCACGTAGCCCAGCGTGATGGGCACCGCGGCCGCGTAATCGAGGAATGCGTTCTCGGTGATTCCCGAGTCGTGGGATGCTTTCAGGTACCGGTAGTCGCTGTCGTCGTTGTACACCATGCGAATGACTCCGGGGTTCGCCAACGACCCATAACCCGCCTGGTTTAGCGTGGCAAAAACGAGATGGGTCTGGATCGCACCCGTCGAGGCCAGGGTGCCCACGTCGAGGACGAGTTCGATCGACCCGTAACCACTCACATCGAGTCCGTCGTACCCGTTGGCAAAGAGGTCGTTCAGGCTTTCGCCCGCCCCGGGCACGACGACATCGTAGGGGTTGCCGTTCTTTTCGAAGGCGTAGATCCCGGTCCAGGTGGCCTGCGAGGCCGTGACGCTGGCCAGCACGGCGACTCCGGCAAGCGACGCCACACGGAGGGCGCGTCGCCCGTGGCTCCAGAAAGAGAAAACCCCGCGCAGCGAACGCAAACCGCAAGGCGAAAATACACCGCTCATGCCCCGATTCCCTTCCAACGACCGCAGATCCACAGCTCAACTCAACCCTGGGGCAGCCGACCTCTCTTCACGACTCGGCGCCTTCCCGGGAACTGGAATTATCGCACAGGATTTCGCGTATGGGGATTCGCCAGCATTTTGGGCATTTCCGGTTCCGAAATCCAACACAAGGGGGTTTCGCGGAGCATTTCGTGAGCAACGCGGCTCGGATCGCATTTCGCCATCTGAACCGGCATCCGCGGCGCTGCGGCGAGTTGCACCTCTCGCCAGCCGCAGGGCGACGAATTTTCTGTGTGGACTAGACTCTGGGACATGCAAAAAAACCAGATCGGAACATGGATCTTCTACGGGGCCTGTGTACTCACTCTGCTCTTTGTCTCGGGTTGGCCCGCCACCATTGCGGGGTGGGCCCTCGGCGGTGTGCTGGCGATTCACGTGGTCGAGTTCTTCGTCAAGCGGGACGTCATGGAGAAGGCCGGCGGATCCATGGCCGAGCACTTCTTCCAGACTCTCCTCTACGGACTCTTCCACTGGAAGCCGCTCGAAGAGGCGCAAAACCGCGAGAACTGAACGCGGCAAATCCGGGCCGGCATCGAGGCCCCTCCCGACCGGATTCGATGGCGAAAATAATCGCCCCGGCGCTGCGGGCTAGGTGCGGCGGTAGAGCGGCGGACGCTTGCGAACCGGGTCCAGAAGACCCAGGTCGCCGCCTTCGAGTTCGTAACCCAAGGGGTAGGGAGGTCGCGCCTCCAACCCCAAGGCCGCCAACACGCGCGGATGCTGGTAATAGGTCGTGTAGACCTGGAACAGCAGAGCGGGGAGGAAGCCGGGCTGCTCCGAACCGAGATCTTCGAGCAGCGATCGCTTGTCGCTTTCGGCCAGGCCCCCGAAATCGGCAACCTGGCGATTCGCCATTTCCCGCTCGAGCGCACCGAGGCCCTCCGCGACCAGCGGGACGAGTTCCGGTGCCTTGCGCTGCAACGCTTCCCCCAGGCCCAATTCACCCGCCCCGGGTAGGTCGTCCCCCTCTCCGGGCGGAATGATCGCATCGAGTACTCCCGCGAGCAGTTGCAGACGCTCGGAGGAAAGCTCATTCGGTAAAGAAGAAGCCATGGGAATTCCTCAGTCGAAAAGGTTTGCCAGCCTCTGTTTCACCTGCTCCGCGATGAAGAGGGCGAGTGCCTGGATCGTGTTGGTGGGATTGACCGCACCCGAAGTCACGAAGATGCTTCCGTCAATGACAAAAAGATTTTTGACATCGTGACTCCGTCCCCATTCATTGACCACGGAGTCTTCGGGGTCGGTTCCCATGCGCGCCGTGCCCATGAGGTGCCATCCCGCAAAAGGCAACGGGGCTTGGGCACTGGTTTCCCGGGCCCCCGCCGCCTCGAGAACCTCCCGACCTCGCGCGACGGCATGCTCGAGCATTCGCTCGCTGTTCTCGCTGAGCCGATAGTGGATCTTGGGGGCGGGGATCCCGTTGCCGTCCGTCAACTCGGGGTCGAGGCTTACGCGGTTGTGTAACTCGGGAAGATCCTCGCAAATGGCCACCATCCCCATCGTGCGATTGAACCGTTCGGAGTAGGCGCGGTGATGGTCGGGGCCCCAGGGAATGTCTCCGCTCGACATTCCAGCGAGCGCCGTTCCAATCGGCCCTACCCCGCGCGTGATTTCGAAGGAATACCCGCGCACAAAATCACGCTGGAGGTCGGTCTCATAGAACTCCTGGCTCATGATGCAGCAACCCATGGGGCCCTTGTACCCGTCGAGCGGTTCTTCGAAGACTCCCTGCACCATGGCATAGGGGTGAAACATCAGGTTGTGTCCAACCCGGCCACTGCGGTTGGCCAGGCCCTGGGGAAAGTTCTTGGAGCGCGAGTTGAGGAGCAGGCGCGGGGTCCCGACTCCATTGCACGCCACCACCACGACCTCGGCGCGTTGATGCTGCTCGACCCCATCGGCATCGTAGTAGATCACGCCCTCAGCCCGGTCGTCTTCGCCGACAGTGATTTCGCGAACACGGCACCGGGTTCGAACCTCGACTCCGCGGCGCACGGCCGCAGGCCAGTAGGTAACATCGGTACTGCCCTTGGCCCCCTGGGCGCAGCCAGTGAGACAAGGACCCAGGTTGATGCAGGGAGCTCGCCCGGCGTGTTCGACGGTGGCAATGGCGCTATCCGATGGCCACCAGTGCCACCCGAGCCGATTGAAGCCGCGCCCGAGCGTCTCGCCCACCTGGCCGAGGGGCACGGGAGGCAAGGGAACCTTTTTCGGAGGATACGCGGGATCGCCCGCCAACCCGGCCACCCCCATCATCACGGCGTTGTCGTCGTAGTAGGCTTCGAGCGACGCGTAGTCGAGCGGCCAATCTTCACCGACGCCGTCCAATGAACGCGTCCGAAAGTCCGAGGGGTGAAGCCGCGGGAAGTGCCCGGCGTAGAGGATCGTGCTCCCTCCAACGGCATTGAAATTCGAAATGGCGATGGGCGATTCCGCGTCATTGACGGGATAGTCCTCTGGACGACCCCGACCGTTGGGACTGAGTCCGAAGTCTCCAAAACCACGCAATTCCCAGTCGGATGCTGAACTCGGATACTCGGCGGGATTCATCCAATCGCCCTGTTCGAGGCAGACGATCTTCATGCGGGTTTCGGCAAGGCTGTACGCGAACGCGGCGGCGGCGGCGCCCGCGCCGACGATCACGACGTCCACGGTCTCCTCGGACATCCAGTCCCCCCTCCGAATTGGTCCGCCGCCCCTAGGCGGCGCTCGCTGACTCCGACATCCTGGGGATCCGGCATCTTCCTCTTGCTGGACTCCGTGGATTCGTTTCAAGACTAACCCGCCCCGGGGCCAACCGAAAAGGCGTCCTGCGCGGATTTCCACCGCGCTCTTTTCTGGTTCGGCTCCTCGCTTCCGCGTCGACGTTCGCCCCCGGGATAGAATCGGAGGCTACGAAACGAGGCCATCAACGAACCCCGGCAAAGAAATTCGCCCTTCCCGAGGGGTCGCTACGCCGCACCGAGATCACCTAGAGCGTTTCTCCTAACTAATCTTTCGCAGAATCCGAAATTTATTACGCAATTCCGCGATTCCATGGCACACTATGCGCAGTAGGTGCCTACGAAGCGGGGCGGCCTGATGGATTTGAGCGGCGCGGCGAGCAGTTTCTGGTGTGGGACGCAGCGGAGTTTCCGAGGCGCAGTCTATGCGAGCGTCCTGCTGCTGATGGGCCCCCTTGAGGCCGCTGCATCCAGCGTGCTCGTGGACGCCTCCGACGGCAAAACCCTGGCTGCCCTCGAGGCCGCCGGCTCCGCCACCATCGCCGATCGCGGGAGCTACCGCGTGCTTTCGCTCCCCAACGAAGCGGCTCGGAACGTGGCCTCTGCGGCCGGTCTTTCGCCCCGCGCCGACTTCGACACCCTCCATCTGGAACGCGGGACTCTCAACACGAAGAGCGTTCGCCGCTCCAGTCTCGGCAACCAGCGACGACTCAAGCTGGTGCAGTTCGCAGCGCCCCCAACCGACGCAGAGCTCGACACTCTGCGCGCAACCGGCGCAGAGATCGTCCAATACGTGCCCCAGAATGCCTACCTGGTCTGGACCACCAACGAACCGACGGCCCGTGCCCTCTCGAAACGAGCGGCCAGCGCACAGACCGTTCAGTACTACTCGGACTACCTGCCCCGCTACGCCCTCTCGAGCCAGCTGGATGGCTACGTCACCAACGCGAAGTCCATCGAAGTCATCGTCCAACTCGTTCAGCACACCGATGACAAATCGGATCTCGCGGCGGTCGTCGCCCTGGCCGACGAGGTGCTACAGAAGCCAAAAACCGCGATCCAGGACCGCTACTGGAACATGCGGATCTCGATCCCGGGAACAAACCTCGAGGCCCTTTCCAACATCGGCTCCGTGGTGCGGGTAGAGCCCTTCGTCGAACGGAGGCTGTACGGCGAACGCCAGGACCGCATCATGTCCGGTCACCTCGACAGCCTGCGGCAGGAACCCACGGGACCGGGCCACCTCGCCTGGCTCGCCAGTAAAGGTTTTTCGACGACCCCCTCCGACTACCCGGTCCTGGTGGTCGTCGACGACGGCGTCGACAACGGAACGACGAGCCCCGAAACCGACGAATTCTATGAACTCGGCAACGGGTCCGGAACCAGCCGCATGGCCTTCTCGGTGATCCCTCCGGGATCGAGCGCGTCGGGACCCGAAGGGCCCGACGGTCACGGACACATCAACGCCTCCATCGTCGGCGGCTACAACAACACTGCGAGTTCTGCCCACGAAGACAGCGCGGGCTTCAACTACGGTCTCGGAGTCTCACCCTATAGCCTTCTTGCGAACGTCCGCATCTTCGCACCGTTCTTCGACGCCGGAACCGGCGACGCCACCATGGTCGACGACTACTACGCCCGGGGTGCGCGCATCAGCACCAATTCCTGGGGGGCCGACGTCGGAGGCTCGTACACCACGGACGCGCAACTCTACGATTCATTGACGCGGGACGCGCAGTCCTCGGTGAGTGGAAACCAGGAGATGCTGTTTCTCTTCGCCAATGGCAACGCCGGCTCCGGAAGCAACACCGTGGGATCGCCCGCTACCGCGAAGAACGTGATCTCGGTGGGGGCCAGCGAAACCTCGAATCCCGACGCGGTCAACGGCGACGGCTGCGGCGATACCGGGACCGACGGCGACAAGGCCCAGGACATGGCCAGTTTCTCCAGCCGCGGTCCCTCCGACGACGGGCGCATCAAGCCCGATATCGTGGCACCGGGAACCTTCATCCAGGGGAATGCCTCGCAGCCCACCTTCAACGGCTCGGGAGTCTGCGGCGCAGCCTCCAACAATGGGTCCGCCCCCGGCACCGATGCTCTCTTCCCGCCCGGGTCGATCTACACGTGGTCTTCGGGCACTAGCCACTCGACTCCCGGTGTCGCGGGCTACACCTCGTTGATCACGGAGTTCGTGGGGCGCGAATACGGGATCTCCAACCCCAGCCCAGCCCTGGTCAAGGCCTACGTTCTCCATTCCGGCACCCACATGACCGGCACCGGCACGGGAGAGGACCTTCCTGGAAACAACCAGGGCTTCGGTCTCACGGACATGGGCCGGGGGTTTTCCACCGTGTCGACTCGGCACCTCGTGGACCAGACCACGACGTTCGGCGCATCGGGCGACACGATTACCTTCTACGGACGCGTCGTGGACCCCTCGGAAGAGGTCCGCATCGCATTGGTCTGGACCGATGCGCCGGGTTCGACCTTCGCCAATGCCTACGTGAACGATCTCGACCTCCGCGTCCAGGTGGGCGGGAACACCTACCTGGGCAACAACTTCACCGCCGGCGTCAGTCAACCCGGAGGAACGGCCGATTTCCGGAACAACTCCGAGGCGGTCTTTCTCCCGGCCGGTGCCTCGGGAACGGCCGAGATCACGGTCAATGCCATTACCATCGCCGGCGACGGGGTTCCCGGAAACGGCGATTCCACCGACCAGGATTTCGCCCTTGTCGCCTACAACTTCTCGACGGTGATTTCCGACGGCACCGTCGGCTTTGACCACGCTCTATACAGTTGCTCCGACACCGTCGAAGTCGAGGTCGCAGACGGCGATCTCGCTGGAGCCGCCG
Organism: Myxococcota bacterium; assembly: GCA_036228265.1. Taxonomy (GTDB): domain Bacteria; phylum Myxococcota_A; class UBA9160; order UBA9160; family UBA4427; genus CAJXIC01. Next base: position 7,885 of record JAZAOF010000170.1, read on the forward strand.
ACTTCACTGTGGCGGTCACGACCTCCGACGGCGACTCCGAGAACGTCACGGTGAGCGAGATTTCGTCGGGAGTCGGGATCTTCCGGGGCACGATCAGCCTGAGCAGCGGTGCGGTCGCCGTCGGCAACGCGAATCTCGAGGCCAGCGACGGATCGACCCTGACCGCGACCTACAACGACGCCGATGACGGCACGGGAAGTCCGGCATCGAAACAGGCGACCGCAAGCGTCGATTGCAGCGCTCCTGGGATCTCGGGCGTGGCCTCGAGTGCCGTCACCGGGAGTACCGCGACGATCTCCTTCACGACGGACGAGGCCGCCGCCGGCGAGGTCCTCTACGGCACCTCCTGCGGATCCCTCTCGCAATCAACGGCGGGGATCGGTTTGCCGACCGGCCACGCGATCAACCTTTCCGGTCTCAATCCGTCGACCTCCTATTCCTATTCGGTCAAGGCCACCGACGCGGCGGGCAATGCCGCAACCGATGACAATGGGGGCTCCTGCTACAGCTTCGTCACGGCCGATCAAACCGTCTACTTCACCGAAAACTTCGAAAGCAACGATTTTGACCTCGATGGTCAATCGCTCACTCTCAACCCCAGCGGTGCCGGAGCCACCTATACCGGCTGTAGCCAGCCCGTCACCGCATTCCCCACCGATCCGACCGGGGGCAACTCCCTGGCACTGGGAGACGATGCGTTCGAACTCGTCACCCTGGGAGGCGGGCAGACGGTGACGCTCTACGGAGTCGATTACGACCGGTTCTACGTCGGAAGCAACGGTTACATCACCTTCGGAACCAGCGACACGGACTACAACGAATCCCTCGCCGAGCACTTCACCATTCCCCGGATCTCCGGTCTCTACAACGATCTCAACCCGACTTCCGGGGGGACGATCTCCTGGAAGCAACTCGACAACCGCGTGGCTGTCACGTGGAGCGAGATCCCCGAGTATCCGAGCACGGGGCAGAACTCCTTCCAGATCGAGCTCTTCTTCGACGGGCGCATCCGCATCACCTACCTGGTCGTCGATTCCACCGGGGGCATCGTTGGCGTGTCGGCAGGAACCGGGGTTCCCTCGGACTACCTGGAGACGGATCTCAGCACCCAGAGCAACTGCGCGACCTCGATCGCCTTCAATCGGGGAAGCTACTCCTGCAGCGATACGGTCGACGTCGTGATCTCCGGCGCGTCGCTCACGGGATCCGGCCCCCTCTCGCTCGGGATCACCTCGGATGCAGGGGACAGCGAGACTCTCTCGGCCACCGAGAACCCTGGGGGCGCCGGAGTCTTCAGCGCCAATATTTCCTCCGTGGCCGGCCCCCCCGTCGTCTCCAGCGGAAACCTCGAAGTCGCCGATGGGGATTCCCTCACCGCAACCTACGATTCCGGGTTCGGGAGTCCGTCGGAGATAGACGACACCGCGAGCGTCGACTGCCTGGACCCGGTGATCTCGAAGCTCTCCGTCGAGCAGATCGACGGGTCCTCCGAGCGAATCATTTTCGAGACCAGCGAAGCCTCCTCGATACGCCTGCTCTACGGAACCAGTTGCGGCTCTTTGACGGGCGAGATCGAAATCGCGGAACCCGCCACGGTGCATTCCGTCGAGGTCACGGGACTCTCCTCGGACGTCGAGTACTTCTTCTCGATCGAAGCGAGCGACGAGGCGGGAAATTCCAGGGTCGATGACAACAATGGGGCGTGCAACACCTTCACCACTCTCGCCAGCGGCGATTATTTCAGCGAACTCTTCGCGGCCTCCGACCAGGATTTCTCCAACAAATCGATCACATTCACCCCGGATGCCGGAGAGAACGGCTACACCGCCTGCACCGTCGAGGAGACATCCTTCCCCACCGATACCGCCGGGGCCACCGCGATAGCCCTGCTCGACGACGATTCCTCCCTCGTGGCCCTCGATAGCGAGGCCGAAGTGCTTCTCTACGGCACGAGCTACAACTCCTTCTACGTCGGCAGCAACGGCTACCTCACGTTTGGAAGCAGCGACGACACCTACCTCGAAAGCCTGGAAAGTCACTTCGGGATCGCTCGCATCTCGGGCCTCTTCGACGACCTCAACCCCACCACCACGGGCACCGTCTCCTGGAAGCAAACGGGCGATCGCGTGGCCGTGACCTGGGAAGGCGTTCCCGAGTTCCAGGCGGTGGGCTCGAACTCGTTCCAGGTCGAACTCTTCTTTGACGGCATGATCCGGATCACCTACCTGGGCGTCTCCGCCTCCGACGGTCTCATCGGGCTATCGGGCGGAAACGGCATCCCCGGCGACTTCGTAGAGAGCGATTTCGCCTCCTACGGAGCCTGCGGTGTGAGCGTTCCAACCCTCGGCACCCCGGGGCTTGGAAGCCTTGTTCTGGCGATGCTGGCGGTGGCCCTCTCGGGAGGCTTTTCGGCGCGGCGGCGACGCAACTCCTGAGTCCGCTCCTGGCGTCTGCCCCGAAATGGACGTCGTGTGCGCTCGCCGACTCGTCCGCCAGGAGAAAGGCTCGGACAATGAAACTCTACTATTTCCCCCTGGCACCCAATCCAACCAAGGTGCGGCTCTACCTCGCCGAGAAGAGTCTTTCCGGGGCGTCCCTCTCCGTTGAGCCGATCCTGGTGAACCTGCGCGAAGGGGAGCAAAAGTCTCCCGCGCATCTCGAGAGAAACCCGCTGGGCAAACTACCGGTTCTCGAGATCGACGAAGGCGACTACCTGAGTGAATCGCTCCCGATCATCCTCTTCCTGGAAGAACATTGCCCCAACCCGCCAATGGTCGGAACCACGCCAGGCGAGCGAGCCCATACCCTCACGATCGAGCGAATCGCGGAACTGGGTGTTCT
>JAZAOF010000171.1:0-6323 GCA_036228265.1 Myxococcota bacterium
ATGAACAGGTTCTTGTATTTCTCCGGAGGAGCGTAGGGAGTGTGCACCTGGTAGGTGTGAAGGAAGAGAAAGAATGGGGTATCCCGATTTTCCCTCAACCACTGCGCCGCGGCGTCGAAGGTCCGATCCACCTGTCCCGAGGGAGAATTGATATTGTCGCTCCGGTTCTCGACAAAACGATCGAAACCGCGACCAAATCCCATCCGTACCGAAAGCCAACCGTTTTCGTTGTACGAAGCCGTATCGATCCCTGCCGCGCGGACGAGTTCTGGAAGGGTTGGGATGCCCGGCGGGAGCGTGTGAAAACCGTCGTATGTCCGGTGCGTCGCGACGTCGACCGAAGTGAAAATCGATGCGTGGGCCGGAGAAGTCGAGGCACCGGCTGCGACCGGGTGATCGAATACAGTTCCCCCGCGGGCGAAACGTTCGTCAATGAACGGCGAAGTAAGGTGCGCGTAGCCGTAACTCGACAGGTGATCGGCTCGGAGCGTGTCGATCGAGAGCAGAATCACGTTCCTCCGGGCTGGATCGCGCCCCTGCTTCCGGTAGACGGACGGGTTCGCCCACACGGGCCACACCGGAAACGACGAATTCGACGAACCGTCGGCTTCGAATCGGAAGGTCACGTTCTTCCCCGCCCAGCCCTCCAGGGAAACGCGGCGATCTCTCCATCTCGATCCCCCCGGTTGCGTCGGATCAAATTCTTCTTCAAAGATCCGGTCGCAGCCCGTCTCCACACACGCTTGGACGGAAAAGGTTGCAGGGCTTGTCTGCAGGTCGGGCTTGACGATCCCGATGGAAAAACGCAACTCCGAGCCCGACTCGATCGGCACGGAGGAAACTTCGATTCTCTTGAACGCGCTGTTATCCGTTCCCGCGGCATCCGCGATGAGTTCGATTCGCCGCCCTTCTGGATTGTCTGGCGCTTCGAAGTCGACTACGACCGATGGCGGGGGTCCCGGACGCACCCCGGCCACCAGCGGCTCGGAGAAGGTCCACTCGCCGGCTTTGATCATCATGCGCGGAAAAATCACGAGCTTGGACTGTCCTTGTAGGCGCCTGGGAACAAGCGCATCTCGGCGGATCAGTCCGGCTTCCTTGTGGTCGTGGACAAAGGTCCAGACAAGGGGCTCGTAGTGGGGCTTCATCAAGACGTAACGCGTGTCGTCGTCGATCGTCGCCACGGGCAGGTCTCGACCCAGCCCATCGGTTTCGCCCACGAAGCGATCCACGAGACGCTCCTGGACCGACCACGACGGGGGAGGCGAGCCCGGTCCACAGCCGAGTCCGACGGTCACGACGACTAGAAGAATCGGAACCCGGCACAGGAGTCTTGTCTTTCCGAGGAAGAGTCGTTCGCTTGAAAGCAACTCTTTCTGGCCTCCGCAATACGCCTGAAATCCTAACAAAATGCTCCGACCTCGCGCATCGCCCGGCCCCCTGACTCCTCGAGTCGCCCGTCCACTCCCATATCCGCACCGCCACGACGCGATCCGAAGTCCGAAGCTAGCGCACTCCGAAAGACCTAGTGCTCCTTCCCGGGTCCAGAAGGAATGCCCGCGCCGCCCCGAACCCGGGTTCAAGCATTCCGCCCACCGGAGACTTCCGCGACGCGCTTTGGCGATTCTTTTCCGTTGAATTGCCGCATATATCGTTATAATGAGAACCGATGCCGAGCGGCCTGGAAATCCTCCTGGGCGAGAAACACCAGCGCTGGATTCTAATCGTCGTGGCGCTGTTGGTTCTGCTGGCCACGGCCTCGCTGTGCTGGCGCGGAATCGTCCTCTCGGACGAGGGCTACCTGCTGCTCCAGGCCCTGGACCTTCGCGACGGGAAGGTTCTCTACCGGGACATGGACGCGTTTGTCACGCCCGGTATCTGGCTGCTGCTGGCTGGACTCTTCAGCGTGGTCGAACCGAGCGTGTTGGCTTCGCGATTCCTTGCACTGCTGTGCCTTCTCAGCACCATCGCCGTCTCCTACATCATCGTCTCCAGGCTCGCCGGACGAATCTACGCCCTCGCTTGCGTGGGCGGACTCCTCGTCTTTTCCGTCTGGGCCTTTCCCGCGTGGACTTTTGCCTTCTACTCCCCGTTTGCGGTGATGTTCGCGCTTTGGGGCCTCGAAAGACTCCTCGCGTGGAGCCAGTCGAAAAAAGCTCGCGACCTCTTCTTCGTGGGCCTTTGGCTCGGCCTTTCGATCAGCTTCAAGCAGAACTACGGCGTCTACGCCCTCGTTGGAGCCGCGGCGGGTTTTATCGCGTTACACCGAGAGGCCGGAGAATCCTGGACGGGCTGTGTCCGGCGACTCGGCGGGGCTTCAATTCCCGTGGGCATGGGGCTCGCCTTGATCGGATTGCCCCTGGTGGGGTACTTCGCCACCCAGGGAGCGCTGCCTCAACTGTTCGACAGCCTGGTGGTCCGGCCCTTCGCCTTTGCGGGGCTTCACGACATCGCCTACCCAGATCCGTTGAAGATTTTCGACTCCGAGTTCATGCAGTCGATGGTCAACCAACTCACCTACGGCGCTGCCCCTCTCTACCAGACCTCCGCACTACTCGGACTGCCCCGGTTGTCGTCCTTGGCGGGGAACCTCAACATCCTGCTCTTCTGGGTCCCCCCGATGGTTCTGGGCGCCGGTCTTCTCCTTGCGTTTTCTCCCGCGCGTTCGGCCCTGCGGATCGACGCCAAGCTCTTTTCCGTCGTCGCCATGTCTGGACTCTTGTTTCTCGGCGTCTTCCCGAGGGCCGATTTCAACCATCTCATCAATGTCTATCAGCCCGTCGTCGTAGCCGGCGCCGTCGTGACTCATCGAATTCTCAAGCGATATCCCGCTCCCAGGAAGTTTTTTATCAATTTCGGGCTGGGCTGCTGCGCCGTTTCCCTCGCGCTCTACACGGTCATCGCGGGATCCTGGTTCGTGAGCATGGTTCGCTCCATGGATCACGAGTTGGACGTCCCGCGAGGCGGAATCCTGTTAAATGAACTCACCGTCCATATGCTGGATTTCCAGATCCAGCGGATCCAGGACAGCACGGCTCCGGGCGAGGCCATCTTGACGGTCCCCGATATCGCGATGTTGAATTTCCTCGCAGATCGCCCGATACCCGGTCGCTACTACAACCTCTACGAACACCACATCAACAGGGACGAGGGAGCCGGGGTCGTCGAGGGAGTCGAGGAAAATGGCGTCCGCCTCGCCATTTCTCGAATGAGCAATTTCTTTTCCGATCGTCGAGGGCTGCGCGAATACGCGCCCCAGTTGGCCACCTACCTCAAAACCAACTTCGACATCACCTACGTGATGAGCCGGGACGGCTTTGTCTACCTCGAACGACGAGAGACTCCCAAGCCCACCCCGAACACGATCAACGCACTCGCCGACTGCGAAGGACTGGATCCCGCCATTGACGGAGGGAAAATTCTAGAAAGCCATGTGCTCTTCGACGCGCTCTACCTCTACCCGGGGACTTGGGGCAAACGAACTGCGGTCGAAGCCCATTGCCGGGTCACGGTACCCCCCAACTCGGAACTCGCCCTGCGAATCGGTTTCCAGCCTCCGCACTCCGTTGAGCCGGGCACCTGGCTCATGGCCGAAATCCTGGCACTCACCGGAGATCGGAGCGAAAAACTCCTCGCGCGGATCTTCGACGTGGCCCCTCCGGGCTTCATGCAGTGGGGGAGTGTCCCTTACCCCGAATTTCGGGTCGATCTCTCCCACCTGGCCGACGAAGAAGTCACGCTGGTCTTTCGAACGACGCGCTCGGGCAACCTCAACCTGGGACTCTTCTACCTGGGAGGCTTCGCGATGGCCTGGGAAGATCCGCGACTCGAACCCATCTCTGGAACACCCGGCGCGAGCGCCCCGGAATAGGACCTCAATCCTCGCGAGCCCGCGTCAGCCCATCCCAGGACCGCGTCGGTCCTGGGATGGGAACCTTCTGAAAACCGGTTTCGAAGAACTGGGACACCCGCGGAAAGAGTTCGTCGAAGGGTGGAAACTCGGGATACATCTCCGGGTCGTAGACCACGCAACGCGTCCGGCTGGCTTCGAGATCGCGAACGATGAGTTTGCCGTCGACATCTCCGGGAATCGTCAAGTCGTAGCGGGTGGGATTGCGGCGATCGGTCACGAAGTAGAGGAGCGGGTGTATCGGTGCGACGAAGATCGGATCTTCGGGTCCGGCACAGGTCTCGACGAACTCCGCAGCAGCCCGGTAGAGCGTGGCTTGCTCCGGCGGGACGTAGACCGAGGCCCGGGGCAGATCGAGCGCGGTGGAGTGCCAGCGCCGAATGTCGTCCGGAATGCGAAGAGCCATCAAGGCAAAGACCACCACCACGCCAAGACACAAGTCGAAGAACATACGCCCGGTCGCGGGCGCTCGGGGATGGATTTCTCGGGACACCCGTTCTCCGATCCAGAACATCACGACGAGGATGGGGGGGAGAACGAAGGCCAGGTGCGACCAGATCGAGGATGGAAAGATCCCCAGGAAGAAGACGCTCGCAAAGACGACCGCGATTCGGGAAGCGCGCCTCTCGGCGGGGCGGTCCGTGGACCGGGTTCGAAAGAGTACAAACGGAGCGACGAAGAGAGCCGCCAGGGGAAGCCCGTAGGACAACCGGATCGTCAACTCGTAGAGCCCTGGAGAAAGCGGGCTCTCGCCACGAACCAGGTATCCAAAGAGCGCCGCGGGCGAGTAGAAGAAAGTGAAGAGCCCGTCCCCCTGCGGGTGCTCGCCGAGGACCGGGGGGATCGGGTGGTAGAAGCTCTCCGCCTGGGTGGACACCAGCCGGGTAAACGTGTGTTGGATGAGATCATCGAAAGTCCCGGTCCGCACGAAGATCGCGATTGCGACGAGAGAGGCGCGCCCTCCGGCCAGTACGATGGGCATTAGCCCCTTCGCAAGCGAGCGACTCCCGAGCGGCGACTCCGGGCGGCCCCAGAGAAAGCCAACGAGAATGGCGAACCCCGCGAGGGCACCGAAGTTCTGCTTCGTCAAGGCGCAGAGTGCCAACGCGAAGCCACAGATCACGGCGTCCCGGCGACGGGCGCCCTCGACATAACGGAGAAGAAACAACAACGCGAAAAGTCCGAGGGCCAGGGAGATCGTCGAGTAGTTGAGCATCGTGAAAACGGGAAAGGCGACGGGAATGAACGCGATAAAGGCCAGCGGCGCGAGCGCAGCCCAGCGAAGTTGCATCATCCGGAGGCCGACGAACCACAAGATCACCGCGATCGACGTGTTGACCCCAACCTGGGCCCAGCGCGTCACCACGACGTCCATGCCGAACATCTCGAAGAGGAGCGCCGCCAGGTAGTAAACCCCGGGAAAGATTCCCGTCTGGATGTCGCGGTAGAGGAGGTCTCCCTCCAGCAGGCGCTGGGCGGTCGCAACCAGATGGCCTTCGTCCATCGACACGAATCCCCGGTTGACGATCGGCACCTGGATCGCGATGGCACCTACCGCCCAGACGATGGCTCCAGAGAGGATCGCGAAGCGACTCCCGTGGCGCCGGTCGTCCCCCTGGGCGGCGGACAGAGACACACCAACGCCGTCGCCACTCGCTCGGCCGTTTGCCGGTGTCGAAGCCAGCGCTCAGTGCCCCCGTTCGAGCAGGGAGCGCTCGACGGTATCGACGATGGAGACCGTTCGGGCGTCGAGTTCAATATTCACGCGATCGCCTTCGACCTTTTCGCCGAGCCGGGTCAGACGAAGAGTTTCCGGGATCAGGTGAACCCAGAAGCCTCCCCCGGACGCGCACTCGCCAACCGTGAGACTGGAACCATCGACGGCCACGAACCCCTTGACCGAGATGTACTTCATCCACTCCGTGGAAACGGCGATTTCGAGGTCGCAGGAGTGGCCCTCGGCTCGCCGAGCACGGATTGTCCCGGTACCGATCACGTGGCCCGAAACATCGTGTCCTCCCACCTCGTCCCCGACCTTCGCGCTGCGCTCGACTGCAACGCGTTGTCCGAGTTGAAGCTCGCCGAGGGTCGTGCGATCCAGGGTTTCGGCGATGGCATCGAAGTGGACGGCCGTTCCCTCGATGCCCGTCACGGTCTGGCAGACCCCGTCGATGGAAACGCTAGCCCCCACCTCGAGCCCGCGCCCCAGGTCGTCGGGAAACGCGACGGCGTAGCGCAGGAGATCGGCCTTGCGATCAAGTTGAACGACGGGAAAGACTCCCCGGGTGATTCCGGTGAACACGTTGCTGGATCCTTCCCAACGAAGATCGGTGTCGACCGAGCGGGTCCGAGAGAAATAGTACCCCCGTTTCGCTCCTGTCGATGAAACCGGGCGCCGGGTAGATACCCTGGG
>JAZAOF010000172.1:0-42022 GCA_036228265.1 Myxococcota bacterium
ACCATCGCCTGGGCACGCGACACGGAATCGGCATCGGGGCCGAAAACGGAAACTCTTCCCGAATCCTCGACGTCGACCTTGGCCCCCGTGGTCTCCTGGATCGCACGAATGACCTTGCCGCCAGGCCCAATGATGTCCCGGATCCGATCCGGCTTGACAAAGAGGACCTCGAGACGCGGCGCGAACTCGTGGAGCTGCTCCCGGGGCTGAAGACCGTGGAGTTCCGCATCGGTCTCCTTGTTCATGCAATCGAGAATGTGCAGGCGCCCATCCCGTGCCTGGGAGAGAGCGGTCTCGAGGATGTCCCAGTCGATCTGGGTCACCTTGATATCCATCTGGAGCGCCGTGATTCCTTCCGACGTCCCCGCCACCTTGAAATCCATGTCCCCGAGATGATCTTCATCCCCGAGAATGTCGGAGAGAATCGCAACGCGATCTCCGTCCTGGATCAGGCCCATGGCGATGCCCGCCACCGGAGACTGCAACGGCACCCCGGCATCGAGCAGTGCCAGCGTCGAGCCGCAGACCGTGGCCATGGACGACGACCCGTTTGACTCGAGGGTCTCCGAGACGACTCGAAGCGTGTACGGAAAATCCTCGTGTTCCGGCAGTACAGGCTGGATCGCCCTTTCCGCCAGCGTGCCGTGACCGACCTCGCGTCGCCCGGGTCCCCGAAGCGGCCGCGCCTCGCCCACGGAGAAGGGCGGGAAGTTGTAGTGAAGCATGAACGTCTTCTTGAAACGCCCGGCCATCCCGTCGATGGTCTGCTCGTCGAAGCCGCTCCCAAGAGTCGCGGTCACCATGGCCTGGGTCTCACCCCGGGTGAAGACCGCGACACCGTGGGGCCGCTCGACAGCGCGCACCTCGCACGCGATGGGCCGGATCTCAGTGCTCTTGCGACCGTCGATACGCTCTCCGGTCTCGAGGACGCGATCACGCATCAAGTTGCCCCCGAGGTCGTGCAGGATCGTCTTGACATTGCCGCGCAGGTTCGCGAGGCCCTCACGTCGACCTTCCCAGCCGGCCAACGAATCGATCGAGACTTTTTCGTTGGAATAGGCTTCAACATATTCGTTGAGCACCTCCGACTCGATGGCGCGAACCGCCGAGCTTCGCTCGAACTTGCCGCGAATCTGGAAGGCCTCCGCGAGTCGGTCTGCGGCCCTCCCGCTGATTTCCGCGGTGAGGTCCGACACATCCTCCGCCGGAGCCGGCACGAGTTTTTCCTTCCCGACCTTCTTCGCAAAGTCCTCGATCGCGTCGATGATCTCGAGAATCACGCCGTGGGCCTCCCGGAGCGCCCCGAGCATCTCGCTCTCCGGCACCTGGCTGGCCCCGCCCTCGACCATCACGATCGATCCCCGGGTGCCGGCCACGATCAACTCGATGTCGGCCGTTTCGCGCTGCTCGGGAGTCGGGTTGATGACGAACTCGCCTTCCATACGCGCGATCCGGACAGCACCAATCGGGCCAAGAAACGGCAGGTCCGAGATGGAAAGAGCGGCCGAAGCCCCAACAAAGGCACACATGTCGGCCGAGTTCTCGGAATCCGAGGACAGCACGGTGGCTGTCACTTGCGTGTCATCGTTGTACCCCTTCTCGAAGAGCGGCCGGATCGACCGGTCGATGAACCGCGAAACCAGGACTTCCCGGTCCGACAGGCGTCCCTCGCGCTTGAAAAAACCGCCCGGAATCTTTCCCGCGGCGGCGAACTTCTCGACGAAATCCACGGTCAACGGGAAAAAATCGATGCCGGGACGCGGCTTCGAGTGAACGCAGGTGACGAGCACCGATGTGCCGCCGTACGTGACGACCACGGAACCCGCCGCTTGCTTCGCAAGCCGACCGGTCTCGATGGTCATGGGCCGTCCACCGAGTTCGATGGATGTGGTTGTCGATTCAAACCAATAAGGCATCTAAAAATCCTCCCCTCCGGACGAACCGGAGGAAGTTAATGGGAGTTCCCGGGGAGGGTCGTGGTGAAATGCGGGATTAGCGATTCGCGAAGGCGCCGATCCCGAACAGGGAACGCGATCTTCGCGCATGGCCAATTCCCACATTCCACCTCGGGTTCCTCGACGGAACTCCCGGTGAAACGAACACCCATCCGCGACACACTGCGGTCGCGGACGTGAGCTCGACTAGCGGCGCAGACCCAATCGCTCGATCAGCGACTGGTAGCGCCCGATATCCTGGCTCTTGAGGTAATCCAGCAATCGCCGACGCTGGCTGACGATCTTGAGTAGCCCGCGCCGGGAGTGGTGATCCTTCTTGTGGGACTGGAAATGGTCGGACAACTGGTTGATCCGTGCGGTCAGCAACGCCACCTGAACTTCCGAAGACCCGGTGTCGCCTTCGCTCGACCGGTACTCCTCGATGACCTTTTGCTTTACTTCGGCGGAGATCAACCCCGTTCCCTTTCGTCTCGACCTGGTTGCGGAATTCAACGAGTCCCCACTGCGGGGTGGCTCGGCGCGGACAACCGGGGATTCCCGGTCTTGCTGCCCGGCCCGCAAAGACTGCTTTTCTCTCGAGAGCTTCTTCTGTCGCGGCGCATTCTGACAGAGATGGAGGGACTCCGCCAGCGACGCCTCTCGCCGGGGGCCCGGGCGTCTACTGCGAGGCCAGGACCCGAAGCGGCCAGAGGCGGCGATCCGAGCGCAACTCCATGAGCGCCAGGAGCCGACCCCCTCCATCGGTCACCAAGACTCGTGCCCCGGGGGAAACCCGCAGGCTCGTGCCCGGCGCGATATCCGCGCCGTGAAGAATGTGGCGGACCGCCACCGGCGCCGCGCCAAAGACCGGAAGCCCCAGCACGTCCGAAGGCGGGATCAGCAGCTCGTCGACGCGGTTCTCCTCGGCGCGCTTTTCGAGCTCCGCCACGGTCCAGGCCTGGGTTTCGTCGAACGGGCCACTCCGGGTACGCCGCAACGCGCTCAGGTAGGCGCCGCATCCGAGCCGCGAACCGACGTCCGCCGCGAGGGTTCGCACGTAGGTTCCCTCGGAGCAATCCACCGCGATCTCGAGGTCCGGAGAGTCGAAAGAGAGGGCCTCAAGGCGCTCCACGTGAACCTTCTTGGGTTCCCGGTGAACCACCTCTCCGCGCCGCGCTCGCCGGTGAAGGGGAACTCCCTGCTGCTTCACGGCGCTGTACATCGGGGGCACCTGCTCGATGTCGCCCACGAAGTTCGTCAACGCCTCGTTGACCTCCGCGAGTTCCGGCAGGTCCCCTTCGAACCGGGCCACCACCTGTCCCTCTCCGTCGAGCGTGTCGGTTTCGACACCAAAACGAACCGTCCCGAGATAACTCTTCGAAGAGCCCTCGAGATAGGAAATAAGTTTCGTCGCCTCGCGAACCGCCACCGGGAGGACCCCGGTCGCCTGGGGATCCAGGGTACCGAGATGTCCAATTCTCCGGTGACCAAACCAACCCCTCGCGGCATTGACCACGTCGTGGGACGTCCATCCCGGCGGCTTGTCCACCGCCAGGAAGCCCGCCGGCCCGGGGCGCCCGGGATTTCGCCGCCTACGCGCTCTCGCCATCGACTACTTCCTCCAGGACCTCGAGCACATGGCTTCCCCGCTCGATGGATCGATCGTGGCGAAATCGAAATTCGGGAATCCGCCGCAGCGACAAGCGTTTCGCGATTCGGCTTCGAAGGTGCCCGGCACACGACGCGAGGCCCTCCCCAATCGACGCGATTCCCTCTTCATCGTCGACCCCCAGCCCGCTCCAGTAGATCAGCGCGTGACTCATGTCGGGCGACACGTCGATCCAGGTGATCGTGACCAGTCCCACGCGAGGATCGGTGACATCTTGCCGGATCGCCGCCGCGATCTCGGACCGAAGTTGTTCGGCAATCCGTTCCGTGCGTCGCGACATGATCTATTCCTGGAACTCCCACGATGGAAACGCTTCCCGCTCGCTGAGCGGGAGGCGAAGAATTTCGATGTCCGAATCCTTCAACTCGGCCAGGTGCGTACGTTCCACGAAGTCGACGACGTCGCGCAACACGGATCGCACTTGCTCGGGTTCTTCTCCTGCGGCTGCAAATCCCAGAATCGCACGCTGCCACGTATCCTGTTCGCCCACTTCGGCAACAGAGAGATTGAATCGGTTCCGGACGCGATGGACGATCGAGCGCACGACGCCCCGTTTCTGTTTGAGGGATTGCGCGCCTCGAATCCGCAGTTCCACCACCGCCGCGCCCACCACCATTGGGAGCCCCTTTCGGTGTTAGAGCGTCGCCGGTTCTTCCTGGAGTTCGTAGGCCTCGATGATGTCTCCGACCTTGACGTCCCCGTACCCATCGATCCCGACACCGCACTCAAAGCCTGTCTGTACATCGCGGACGTCTTCCTTGAACCTTCGAAGCGACCCCACTCGTCCGTCGTAAATCTCGATGCCGTCCCGGATGAGGCGACACTGGGCGTTGCGTCGAATATGCCCCTCGGTAATGAAAGACCCCGCAACACTCCCCACACGCGGAACCGTGAAGATCTCGCGGACTTCGGCCTGCCCGAGAACATTCTCCTTGACCGTCGGCGGCAGGAGCCCCGCCATGGCCTGGCGCACCTCGTCCACCAGTTCCATGATCACGCGGTAGACGCGTACATCCACCCCCTGGGACTCGGCCTGGTGCCGCGTCGCCGCGTCCGGGCGCACGTGAAACCCCACGACGATGGCTCCGCTGGCCTTGGCCAGCATGATGTCGTTCTCGTTGATCCCCCCCACTCCCGCCGAGAGCACGTTGATCTCGACCTCATCGGTGCCGAGTTTCTCGAGAGAATCCCGAACCGCCTCGCAGGTGCCCTGGACATCGGCCTTGAGGACCACCGGCAACTTCTTCTTCCCACCGCCACCGGCCTGCGCAAAGAAATCTTCGAGGGAAACCGGGGGCGCCGGCGCCTCGGGCTTCGCGCGACCTCTTTCTTCTCGGTGACTCACGATCTGCTTGGCGACGCGCTCGTTTTCAACCACGTGAAACGAGTCGCCGGCTCCAGGAACCCCCCCAAGGCCCACAACGCGAACCGGCGTCGACGGAGGCGCGGATTGCAAGCGCCCTCCGTCATCGTCGCTCATCTGCCGGACCCGGCCGTGGTGATTCCCCACGACCATGATATCGCCGCGGTTCAACGTTCCGTCGACGATGAGAACCGTGGACAAGGGGCCTCGTCCCTTGTCCAATTCGGCTTCGAGAACGACTCCGCTCGCGCGACGCGACGGCGAGGCCTTCAATTCGAGCAACTCCGCCTGGAGGCTGACCATTTCGAGGAGTTGATCCAGTCCGGCTCCAGTCTTCGCAGACACATCGACGCAAACGATGTCCCCGCCAACCTCCTCCGGCACGAGCCCGTGCTCCATCAACTTCTGACGAGCTTGCTGCGGGTTGGCCGTGGGCAGATCGCACTTGTTGACGGCCACCACGATGGGAGATCCCGCGGCCTGGGCGTGCTGAATCGCCTCGACCGTCTGGGGCATGACTCCATCGGTGGCCGCGACAACCAGGACCACGATGTCGGTGACCTTCGCTCCTCGCGCCCGCATCTCCGTAAAAGCCGCGTGACCGGGCGTATCGATGAAGGTCAACTTCGTCCCGTTCGCCTCGACCTGGTAGGCACCGATGTGCTGGGTGATTCCGCCAGACTCGCCATCGACGACCTTCGTCTCCCGAATCGCGTCCAGGAGGGAAGTCTTTCCGTGGTCCACGTGGCCCATCACCGTGATGATGGGGGGCCTCGGCGACGACTCGGCCGATTCCTCTTCGGCGACCGCCGGTGCCGGCTCGAGGTATTCCTCCTCTTTGAAACCGACATCCTGGACTTCGAAGCCCATCTGCTGCGCCAGTTGCCCCACGACATCCACGTCCACGCCCTGGTTGACCGAAACCATGGTCCCGAGAGCCATGAGCTGCCCCTGGAGCTGGGCCGCCTTCATCCCCAGTTGTTTCGCAAGTTCACCGACCGTGATATCGCCCTCGAGGCGGACGGTCTGCTTCTGCGGGACGGCGGCCGTTGCCACCAGGGCCTTCTTCGCCACGGGGTCTCGGCGACGCGCCCGCGGATTCTGTGCGGTCCGGGGAGCGCCGCCCACAGGGCGCCGCTGAACGCCTCGGCGACCGGTCACCTGCCGAGCAAACTGTTCCTGTTCCTGGAGATTCACAACTTCGCGGACGCGCTTTCTCTGGCGACCCTTTCGATCGGTGCCCCCGTCCGGAGCCGCGGTTTCCGAACGCGGTGCCGTTCCGCTGCCCCGGCGGGCCTCCGCCTCGGCCGACGCCGGACCCGCCCCTTCCGCCGGTGCGGCCGGATCGGGTTCCGCGGGACTCACGCCTTCGGGTTCTTCTTCGCTGGACGCCGAATCCCCCTCGGCTGCAACCTCCTCCGTGGTCTCGGGCGCCGACTCCTCCGCAGACGCAACGGACTCTTCACGGACTTCGTCCTCGGGTTGCTCAGCAACCTCGGTCTCGGCCTGGAGGTCGGGTTCCGGCTCGGCCACGACCTTCCGTCGACGCCGAATGATGGCCTTCGAACCCTTGTGCTCAACCCGCCTTTCTTCCATCGAGCGACCGCTACCGCCACCGCCGAGTTTCTGGCGCAACTCCTCGACCTGTTCGGGGTCGAGGGCCGCCATTGCGTTCTTCAGCTCGATACCGAACGCGAGGGCCTTCTCGACAAACTCGGTGCGATCGATACCGAGTTCTTCAGCCAGCTTGTATGCGCGGATCTTCAAAATTCGCTCTCTATCCCAACCGGACTACGCTTCCGGAGCGGGTTCTTCTGAAGATTGAACAGGCTCGGCCTCGGGCGTGTCGCCGGAGGTCGATTCTGCAGAAGCGGCGACCGCGGCGGCCTCCGCCTCTTCGGCCGCTTCGCGCTCAAGACGCTCGGCTTCGAGACGCGCCTTTTCCTCGTCTTCGATTCGCTTGCGCTCGGCGAGCTCCACCGATTTCGCCCGGATGGCGTCGGCACCGCCCTCGTCGATCCCCGGCAGCGAGGTCAGCAGCTCGTTGGGACATTCCGAAAGGTCTTCCAGGGACGTCACGCCCTGCTGCAGGAGAATCTCGGCTTCGGGGTCCCCGCAGTTCTCGACGACGGAAACGGCCTCCGAGAGCCATCGCGCGATTTCTCGCATCGCGGACTCGCTCTTGATGTCGATCTTCCAGCCCGTCAACTGCACGGCGAGGCGGACAATCTGCCCTCGCCTCCCGATCGCAAGGGAGAGTTGGTCGTCGGGAACGATCACGTCCATCGAGCCCGCGGTCTCGTCGATGATGACCTTCGAAACCTGCGCAGGAGACAGGGCGCTACAGACGTAGCGCGCCGGATCGGGGCTCCACGGTACAATGTCGATCCGCTCGCCACGCAACTCCTGCACCACGGCCTGAACTCGGCTTCCCTTCATGCCGACACACGCCCCAACGGGATCCACGTCGCTGTCGCGCGAGGCCACGCCAATCTTCGAACGCCCACCGGGTTCGCGAGCCGCGGATTCGATACTCACGATTCGCTCGTAGATCTCCGGAACCTCCTGTTCGAAGAGCTTGCTCAACATGTCGGGACAGGCACGGCTGAGCACGATCTGCGGACCCTTGGCGACCTTGTTGACCTCGAGAACGTAGGCTCGAATCCGATCCCCGGGCCGGTAGCTTTCTCGCGGCACCTGTTCCTTGGTGGGCATGATCGCCTCGGCTCGTCCGAGATCGACCACCAGCGCGCCCTTCTCGAAACGACGCACCATCCCGTTCACGAGTTCTCCCTGGCGATCCCGGTACTCCTCGTAGGTATTGTCGCGCTCCGCATCGCGAATGCGCTGGATGATGACCTGCTTCGCGGCCTGGGCCAGGATCCGTCCGAAATCGGACGTGTCCATCTTGACGCCAATTTCGTCACCCAGTTCGGCCTCGGGATCGTAGTTGGCGTGGGCATCCGAGATCGAAACCTGGCGTTCCCGATCCAACACCACCTCGACAACCTCGCGAAACTCGAAAAGTTCGATCTCGCCGAGTTCCGGGTTGAAACGCGCCTCGATCTCCTTTTCCTCGCCTGGATATCGCCTCCGGGCCGCCTGTTTCATGGCCTCTTCGAGGGCGCCGATGATTTCGTCGATGTCGATGCCCTTGTCCTTGGCAATCTGGTCGATTTCACGCTTTAGATTCATTCCAGTCATAGCCGCTCACTCACGGGTCGAACGACCCGGTTGTCAAAGTCCTTGGCCGCGAACTGATAGACAGTATTCGCTCGCTCTATTTCCTCGAACGGAATTCGCACCCGCGAGTTGTCCACGTCCAACTCCGCAAAGTTTCCATCGAAGGAAACGAGGCATCCCTGGAACCGGCGCCGTCCCTCGATCCCAGTACGGGTCGTCAACTTCACCACGGATCCACAGGCTCGTGTGAAGTCCTTCGGGCGCGCGAGCACGCGGTGGAGCCCCGGTGACGACACCTCGAGCCGATACGTCTCGCCGATCGCGTCCGTGGCATCCATGTGGGTTCCCAGTTCGCGCGAGATCCGCGCACAGACATCCACCCCCACCTGGCCGTCGCCCGACTCGGTATCCACGGTGACGCGAACGATCGTGGGACGATGCGCCACCGTCGCATTGACGAGTTCGCAACCGTGGTCTTCGATCACGGGTTCGATCATCTGTCGCAATTCGCCGGGGATGTCCCGATACACTCTTTCACTCCTCCGCGATCGATCTCGGCTCCCTGCTCCCGCCGCTCGATTCGGCCGACCGCGGGTCCATAAACGAAAAAAAGCGGACGAGGAGTCCACTTTCTCCGTGCTGTTCCCGCAGCAAAACCGACCCATCGACGCCCGGGCCGCATCGCGATCCCGGAATTCTCCAGCTCTGATCTGCTCGCGTAAGCCCGCGTAACCTATACGAATAGGTTGGCAATAGCAACCGGGATTTCAGGCGTCTTCCAGCCGTAGTGCACCTACGAGATCGGCGATCCGAGCGACTCCCTGGCGGGCCGCGTAGGCGGAAATTCCTTGAGAAATCTCCTCGGTGGCCATCGGATTCAGGTAGTTCGCTGTTCCCACCTGGATCGCGGTGGCCCCGCAGAGTAGGAATTTCACCGCATCTTGGGCGGTCGAAATGCCACCTATCCCGCAGATGGGGATCCTCACCGCCTGGTACACCTGCCAGACCATGCGGAGCGCGATGGGTTGAATCGCGGGCCCGGAGAGTCCCCCGAGGACATTCTTCAGAACGGGCCGGCGGCTTTCCACGTCAACGTCGAGGGCCTGGACCGCATTGATCAGGGATACGGCGTCGGCGCCACCGGCCTCGCAGATCCTGGCCATCCCCGCGATATCGGTGACATTCGGCGAGAGTTTGACCAGCAAAGGCAGAGAGGTCGCCTCTCGCGCCGCCCGAACCAACTCGGTCAACAAGGTGGGATCCTGGCCAAATTCGATCCCCCCGCTCTTCACGTGAGGGCAGGACGCGTTCACCTCGATCGCCGCCACCCGGTCGGACTCGGACAACCGGCGCACCCCCTCGGCATATTCATCGGGGGCCCTCCCAAACACGCTGGCGATAACGGTCACCTCTTCGGGAAGCGCCGGGAGTTTCTCCCGGAGAAAGTTCTCAACCCCTACATTTTCCAGGCTGATCGCGTTGAGCATCCCCGACGAAACCTCGGCGATGCGGGGCGGGGGGTTCCCCACTCGAGGCTCCAGGGTGAGGCTCTTGGCCACGAAGCCACCGATTCGCCCGAGGTCGAAGAACGGCAGGAACTCCTGTCCATAACCAAAGGTCCCCGAAGCCGCGAGGACCGGATTTCGCAGGGACAGCCCGCCGAGTTCCACGCGCGTATCGACTTCCGACGGCTTCACGGCATCTCCCCCCATCGAACCGTGGCGGCATCGAAGACCGGGCCCTCCTGGCACACGAGCGCATATCCCTCGGAACCGACCGGGGCTGCGCAACCCAGGCAAACCCCGAACCCACACGCCATGTGATTCTCGAGGGAGACCATGCAGGTCACTCCCCGCTCGGAAGAAATCCCGGCACAACGCTCCATCATCGGCGTCGGCCCACAGGCGTAGACCATCGAATCCGGATCGGCGTCGAGACACTGCTCCAGCAACTCGGTCACGAACCCGCGGTGACCGCGACTGCCGTCCTCGGTCGCGAACGAGAGCGTCACCCCGAGGGTTTCGAAGTCATCGGCTCCGAGAAGATCCTCCGCGCTTCGGGCACCGAGAAGCACCTGGACACCGGTCGGATCCGAAGCCACTTCCAATGCCCGGGCAGCGAGATCGAACAACGATGCGATTCCCGTTCCTCCGCCCACCAGGATTCGCCGCAATCCGCTCCCGGCTTCGATCGCAGGGAAGGGGCACCCCAGCGGACCGACGAGCCGAACGCGCTGCCCCGAAACGGCCTGGGCGAGCAACCCGGTCCCCCGTCCGCTCACCTTGTAGAGAATTTCCAGTTGGGTCGACCCGCCATCCCGTCTCAGCCGGTAGATGGCCATGGGGCGGGGCAACAAGGGGTCCCAGCGTTCCACGTCCGCACGCGGACCGGGCGATACCATGACGAACTGCCCCGGTCGAAAATCCGGCCACTCGGCGACCTCCACCACGAGGCGCCGGTTGCCCCCGCCCTCGTGCCGGTTCTCCACGACCTCGGCGTCGAGCCGAACCGGAAGTCGGTTCTGCGGATTCCCGTTCTTGCCGTCGTCAGTCGTCAACCGGCCCCCTCGATGCAGCGGGCGGCGCCGCCGCCCCGGTAATAGCGCGGTCCGCCCCCCCCGACCACGAGCCCGGTGCCCGGCCTCCCGCTCCTCGAGGCTGTCGCCGCACCGCTAGACCACAGAACCGGCGGCGGTCCATTCCCCGGCCCCCGGCTCTTCGCGCAGAGCCAGCACCAACGCTCGGTGCAGCGCGTGTCCACCGCGCTCAACACTCACCCGCGCACACAGCGGCCCACCGAGAAGCGAAAGATCCCCGAGAAGATCGACGACCTTGTGCCGCACGAATTCGTCCGGAAACCGCAGACCGTCGGGATTGAGAATTCCCCGATCGTCGAGGACGAGGGTGTTCTCGAGCGAAGCACCGCGGGCAAGCCCCGCGGCCCGAAGAGCCTCCACGTCCGAAAGAAACCCGAAGGTCCGCGCCGGGGCCAACTCGGATTCAAAGATTTCCGGGCTGATCGCATCCAGGGCAATCTCCTGTCGACCGATGGCGGGATGGGAATAGTCCACCGTGTAGGACAGGGCAAGATGGTCGGCGGGTTCGGCACGAATCCGGCAATCCCCGAGGCGCACCTCGACCTCCCGGGTCACGGTCCACTGCCGGCGCGGGCTCCCCGAACTCCGACTCCCCGCCTTCCGCAAGGCCGTCGCGAAGGGTTGCGCGCTGCCGTCCAGCACGGGCACCTCGGGACCTTCGACGTCGATTTCGACGTCGTCGATACCCGCAACCCAGAGCGCCGCCAACAGGTGTTCGACCGTCGACACGTCGGCGCCCCCCGAAGCCAGGGTCGTCGCGTTTCGAGTCGAAGCCACGCATTCAACGCGCGCGGGAATTCGAGCCGGCGGCGTCGATCCCGTGCGCACAAAAACCACGCCGTGGCCCGCGGGCGCAGGGCGAAGGGTTACTCGAGAGGACGCGCCGCTGTGAAGCCCCTGGCCCTCGAGGGAGAACTCGCGCGCGATGGTCTGTTCTTCACTCAAGGGCGCTCCGTCGACGGATCGACGTGTCTCCGGCCGAACCGTCGCAACGATAGCGCGCCCCACCGCGGGGTCGGGGTCTAGCCGGAGTCCGGCGCGAGGCCTCGCAATCCCCGCAGCGGTTCCTCGAGTTCATCGAGAATCTGCTGTGCCGATCCGTAGCGATCGGCTGGATTCTTCCGGAGACAGCGGTTGACCACATCGGCCAGGAAGGCCGGCAGCGCGGGATTCGCCTCCCGAGGATCCGGAGGATCGGCATGGACGTGCTGGTAGGGAATGTTCCCGCCGTCAAAGGGCAGGTGCCCAGTGGCCAATTCGAAGAGGGTGACGCCCATCGAATAGAGATCGGTCCGAAGGTCCACGACGCGGCCCAGGACCTGCTCCGGGCTCATGTAATACGGCGTCCCGGAGACCGAGCACGGGCGATCCCCCAAGCGATCGCGCAGTCGCGCCAAGCCGAAGTCCATGATCTTGAGTCGGCGATCGCCCGTCCACATCAGGTTGGCCGTCTTGATGTCGCGATGGACGACACCGTGGTCGTGCGCGTAGGCGAGCGCTTGGCAGCACTCCAGCAGAAGAGGAACCCACTCCGCGATGGCCAACCTTCCCCGCTCCACCAGCACCCCGCGAAGGGTCGGCCCATCCACGAACTCCATCGCGATAAAGGACCGTCCGCTCTGCTCCCCGGCATCGTGCACGGTGACGATGTTGGGATGGTTCAGCTTCGCCGCCGCTTTCGCCTCGCTCAGAAAATTCTTCAGCGCCCGCGGATTTTCCGTTAACTCCTCCGAGAGCACCTTGTAGGCCACGTTTCGATCGAGCACGACGTCCTGCGCGCGGTAAACGACCCCCATTCCGCCCCGTCCCACTTCGGAGTGGATCACGTAGCGGTGCGAAGACTCCCCGGTGCCCCGACACACGATCCGCTGCAGTCGCTCCGCCGCGTCGCGATAGTGGTAGTCCAGCGCTCGGATCTTGTCGTAGAGCGCGGTCGCGTTCGGGACCTCGCCGTGGGCCTCGTAGGCGCGCGCGAGTTCATACGCCAGGGGCAGGTCCTGGCGAGACGGACTCCCCCCCCCAATTCCGAGGACCGCCTCCAACGTCGCGATGGCGACGGCCGTTTCACCACGGCCGCGCATGATCTCGGCGAGTCGCCCCGCCGCAACTGCAAATTCCGGCGTCCTTCGGTCCACCTGCTGCAAGAGACGGATCGCCTCGTCTGGACGGCCGACCTGCTCGTAGAGTTCTCCGGCCGCCAGGAAATCGCCCGCCCGGACCCGGAGTCTCGCCTCTTCTTCCTTTTCCCCCAGGCGCGCTGCACACCCGGCCGCTTCCGCGTACCGGCCCGCCCTCTCCCAAGCCACAACCGCCTTCGCGAGATCCCCGGCCCGTTCGTACATCTCCGCAGCCCGGGCCGGATCCCCAGCCCCCAGGAACCTCTCCCCGGCACGCGCGAAGTCCCCTCGCTCTTGATGCACCTCGGCCGCCTCGAAGGAGTCTCCGAGGGCTTCGAACTCCTGGGCGGCCTCCTCGAGTCGACCCTGGTCACGATGAAAATGGGCGCGAACCCGGCCCGCGGAATCTGCGTCCCCCGACGACTCGAGCACACCCGCGGCTCTCAAGGGATCTCCTGCTTCGGCGAACAACTGCGCCGCTCGGCCGGACTCTCCCACTTCGCAGGCGATCTCCGCTGCGCGATCGAGGTTTCCAGCGCGTTCGAAATGCACGATCGCGCGTTCTGGGGAACCCGAGCGAACACGAAACTCGCCGGCGACGGCGCTCAATTTTTCGACTTCGGGCCCAGCCCCGAACCCGCGCGGTTCCGCGTGCTGCCGATCTCGAAGTACTTCTTCGATACATTCCGCCGCGTCTCGCCAGGCGCTCGAACGTTCGAAGGCACGTGCCGCTTCGCGAAAAAAACCCGCTTCGCGGAAGTGCGCGCCGGCCTGTTCGAAGTCGCCCGCTTCGGAAAACATTTCGCCGGCCCGGCTATGCATGCCGGCCGACGTGAAGCACGCCCCGGCCCGGCTCGCTTCACCGCACTCGGCGTAGAGTTCGCCGGCGGCCTTGAAATCCCCCGCTCGATCAAAGCAATCCGCCGCTTCCCGGGGACGCCCGTGATCGCGGTAGACCGCCGCGGCAAACGCCCACTCCTCTCGATCGGCCCACAGGGAGGCCGCCTCTTCGGAAAGACCAGACTCCAGGAGACACTCGGCGGCATCGGCGGGGCAGCCCTGCTTCAGAAAACGGCGGGCTTCACGACGCGCGCGGGCCGGACTCCCAGACGGTTGCCACGCCGACGCAGAACCGGACCGCCGAGGGTCTCGAAAAGCCCCCCCCGGCCCTCCCCGGGCCGCGAGAAGAATCAACACACCCAAAAGCGCCGGAGCAAAACGCGTCCACTCCCCGGAAATCAGGTCCGGTCCAACCGCGGCCGCGGCGTGCCAGGCCACCGATCCAGTGACGATCTCGGGCAACTCCGGAACCTGCTCCCGCACGAAATTCGCCCGCAGCGCACCCGGAAAAGCGGTCCATCCGAGCCACGCGATCCCGGCCAGAACCATCGCCGTGCCGCACACAACCGCGGGTCTTTTGAAGACTTTCGCCACGCCCCTCGACCTCGGGGGCGCCCAACTGCGGGCGGCGCCCTCCCACTGGATCGGTCGGTTGGGCAGGGGGATTGATACCCCCGGCCCGAAAATTCCCCGAGGGGAAGATTCGCTCCTGTCGCCCGGAAACCGGTTAGAGCAGCGAGCGTTGTCCTGGACCCAGCCCCGAGGCGCCAAAATGTTCCCGGGCGAGGCGGGTGGCGACCCGCCCGCGCGGTGTCCGGTCGAGAAAACCGCGAAAGATCAAGAAGGGCTCGACGACCTCCTCGATCGTCCCCTTGTCTTCCCCCACGGCGGCCGACAGCGTCTCGAGGCCCACCGGACCGCCATCAAACTTCTCGATCAGGGTTCTCAGGAGTGCCCGATCGAGACCGTCGAACCCCGCCTCATCAACCTCGAGCCGGTCGAGCGAACTCCGCGCCCGCGCGCCGGAGACGGGCGTTCCCGGCTTTTCTTCGACCTCGGAGAAATCGCGAACGCGGCGCAGCAGGCGATTGGCAATCCGCGGCGTGCCCCTGGAGCGCCCGGCGATCTCGCTTGCCGCCTCCGACTCGAGTTCCATCCCGAGAAGCCCGGCCGAGCGATCGACAATCCGCTCCAGGTCGGCCTCCGGGTAGTACTCGAGCCGGGCCGACCACCCAAACCGATCGCGCAGGGGCGAGGTCAGGAGCCCGGCCCGCGTCGTCGCTCCCACCAGCGTGAAACGCGGGAGGTCCAGGCGGATCGAGCGCGCACTCGGACCCTCTCCGATCATCAGGTCGAGTCCAAAATCCTCCATCGCGGGGTAGAGAATCTCCTCGATCGCCGGGGAAAGTCGGTGAATCTCGTCGATGAACAACACGTCTCCGGATTGCAGGTTCGAAAGCAAGGCCGCAAGGTCGCCCGCACGTTCGATCGCCGGCCCGCTCGTCGCGCGAAACTGGGACCCCAGTTCTCGGGCGACGATTCGCGCGAGCGAGGTCTTTCCCAAGCCCGGGGGACCGTGAAAAAGGACGTGGTCGAGGGCCTCGTCGCGCTCACGAGCGGCCTTCACGAAGATGCCCAGGTTCTCCCTCAGCCGCGCCTGCCCGATCATCTCGTCGAGGCTTTGCGGTCGCAGATTCTCCTCGACCCGTTCGTCCTCGAGGGACGCTTCCGTGGCAATGGAACCGCGTTCCACGTCGTCGCCGCTCACGAGGCCAGGCTCCGCAGCGCCGCGCGAATCAGCTCCTCGATGGACGCGCCCTCCCCCACTTCTTCGCCCGCCAGGGCCAGGGTTCGCTCGGCCTGGGACCGCGGATACCCGAGGTTCACCAGGGCGGAGACCGCCTCTTCCACCGGTTCGGGAGCCCCAGACCGAATGCCCTCCCCGAATTCCCACGCGAACTCGGCGGCCGGGTCGCGCAATTCCACCAGCATCCGCTCGGCCATCTTCGGACCGATTCCCGGCACACCCCGCAACACGTTCACGTCCCCCTCGCCGATCGCCGCCACCAGCGCAGCCGGGGCGATCCCCGACAGCACGGTCTGGGCCAGGCGCGGGCCCACGCGATTGGCTCGCAGGAGCAGGTGAAAGGCATCGCGCTCGTTCCGCGTCGCGAAGCCGTAGAGAGCAAGGATGTCCTCTCGGACATGGGTGTGAACGAAGAGCGCGATGGTCTTCCCCTCGTCCGGAAGTTCGGCAAAGGTCGACAGCGGCACGGAGAGTTCGTAGCCCACACCTCCCACGTCGACGGTTACGCGCGTGGGCGCCTTTTCGACCAGGATGCCCTCGAGTCGTGCAATCACGAGCCGCGCCCCGCTGTCCAGTCGGGGCGACGACGCCCCCGGGAGCGCCGCCCGCGAGCGACTCGAAGACCGGGATTTCGACTCTGGTGTGCGGCGCAGATCGCCGCCGCCAGGGCATCGGCTGCATCGCTGGGGGGGGCGGGATCCAGGGAAAGCAGGCGCGTTACCATGGCCTGGACCTGCGCCTTCTCGGCCGCGCCCGTGCCCACGACCGCTTGCTTGACCTCGCGGGCCGCGAGTTCCTCGACGACGAGTCCACCGGCTCCCAGCGCCGCCATCGCCGCGCCACGCGCCTGGCCCAGGACCAGCGCCGAGCGAGCATTGTTCGCCAGGAAAACGCGCTCGACGACTGCAGTATCGGGGCCGTGAAGCAGGATCACCTCGGCAATCCCGGCGTGTAGGAAGGAGAGCTTCGAAGAAAGCGACGCCGTCCGCGGTGGCCGCAAGGTCCCGTGGGCCACGTGATGGGCCTCGCCCTGAACGGCATCCACCACCCCCCAGCCCATGGCTGCGGATCCCGGATCGATTCCGAGAATGCGCATTCTTCTCCGCCTGTCCTGGGGGGCAATCGGTTGAAAATCAGGTCCCGAACATTGGAGGACGAACCCGGGCCTCTCAAAGAAGCTTGGCCATCTCCTCTTCCGAGATATCAAAGTTAGCGAACACGTTCTGGACGTCGTCAAGGTCTTCGAGGGCATCCGCCAACTTGAGCATCGACGCGGCGTGATCTCCCGCGAGTTCTACGCTCGTGGTCGGCTCCATCGTGAGTTCCGCGCGAACCAGGGCAATGCTTTCGCCCTCCAGCGCTTGTTTCACGATCTCGAACTCCGAGGGCGACGTCACCACGTCGATGACATCCTCGCTCTCGAGAAGGTCCTCCGCCCCCGCCTCGAGAGCCGCCTCCATCAGTCGATCCGAATCCACCGACGAGGTGTCGACGCTGATCGTTCCCTTCTTCTCAAAGAGATACGAAACGCAGCCGCTGGCCCCCAGGTTGCCGCCGAACCGGGTGAGAACATGGCGGATCTCCCCGACCGTCCGGTTCTTGTTGTCGGTCAGCGCCTCGACCAGGATCGCGACGCCGCCCGGCCCGTAGCCCTCGTAGACACACTCGTCGTAGGACTCGCCCTCACCGCCGCCGACCCCCTTCTGGATGGCCCGTGCGATGTTGTCCTTCGGCATATTGGCGGACTTCGCCTTGTCGACCACCAGGCGAAGACGAGGATTGGCGTCGACGTCACCACCGCCGATCCGGGCCG
This sequence comes from Myxococcota bacterium, assembly GCA_036228265.1. Taxonomy (GTDB): domain Bacteria; phylum Myxococcota_A; class UBA9160; order UBA9160; family UBA4427; genus CAJXIC01. Next base: position 17,323 of record JAZAOF010000172.1, read on the forward strand.
CGGTGGAAATCTCTCGAATCAGCTTGGTGAAGATCTTGCCGCGCTTGGCGTCGGCCGCGCCTTTCTTGCGCTTGATCGTCGACCATTTTGAATGTCCCGACATGCCATCTCCCGCGCCACGCAAGGAGGTAGCACGCGACCGATTCCGGGGCCACGAAACGCAACTGGAAGAGAGCAGAAGCCTTCACCCCACCCACGGACGTGCCGATAGAAGCCGCAAGGACGGGCTTGGCCCTCTGAGGGCCACCGCGAAGCCTACGCCTCGACCTCCAACCCCAAGCCGATGCGGGAGCAATGACATGTCCGAGCAAACCCCAACCATTGGAATCGATCTGGGAACGAGCAACTCGTGTGTGGCGTGGATGCAGAACGGTCGCGCCACCGTGCTGGAAAATGAATTCGGCGAAAAATTGACCCCGAGCACGGTTTCCTACGAAGCCCAGGGACTCGTCCGCGTCGGCACCACGGCGAAGGTCAATGCCCCCCGAAACCCGGAATTCACCGTCGCTTCCGCGAAGCGACTGATTGGACGCTATTTCTTCGCCGAGGAAGTCGCGCAAACGCGATCCCGGGTCAGTTACGGAATCATCGAGGGCCCCCGGCATTCCGTTCGGATCACCACGCCGGACGGGGAGGTTTCGGTACCGGAGGTCTCGGCCGCGGTACTCGGCGAGATGAAGCGCATCGCCTCGCACTGCGCCGGGGAAGAAATCTCTTCCGCTGTGATCACGGTTCCGGCCTATTTCAACGACAACCAGCGACAGGCCACCAAGGAGGCCGGCCAGATCGCCGGCCTCGACATTCTCCGAATCGTCAACGAGCCCACGGCCGCGGCACTGGCGTATGGCTTTGGCCGTGGGCTGCAACAGCGGGTCGCGGTCTACGACCTGGGGGGGGGAACCTTCGACGTCTCCATCCTGCGCATCGAAAACGACGTCTTTGAAGTTCTCTCGACGTGTGGCGACACGTTTCTCGGCGGCGACGATTTCGATGACCGCATTCTCGATCGCCTGGCCGACGAATATCGACAGGCGACTGGAGTCGACCTTCGAAGCAACCCCTACGCGCTCGAGTCACTCCGCGCCGCAGCGGAGATCGCCAAGAACACGCTCTCCTTCGAGGAGGAGGCGCGGCTTCAGATCGCACGACTCCCCGGGACCGAGGAGGCCACGGTCCACTCCATCGATCGCGAACTCTCTCGAGGCGAGTTCGCCTCGCTCGTCCAGGACCTGGTGCAACGCACGTTCAAGGTCTGCGACGAGGCCCTCCAGGCGGCCGAACTGACCGTCCGCGACCTGGACGGCGTGATCCTCGTGGGAGGTCCGACGCGGCTGCCGATGATCCGCTCCGCCGTGAGCGACTACTTCCAGCAATCCCCCAAGGTCGAAATCGACCCCGACCAGGTCGTGGCTCTCGGCGCGGCCATTCACGCGGCGTCTCTCGAGTCTTCGGGTCCGCCCATCCACTTGCTGGATGTCACTCCGCTGGATCTGCGCATCGGAGTCGCGGGGGGACTCGCCGAACCGATCATCGCACGCAATACACCGGTCCCCATCCAACAGGCCCGACGCTTCACGACACTCCGCGACTACCAGGACTCGGTGGAGATTCGCGTCTACCAGGGAACCGCCCGAGAGGCCACGCAGAACGAACTGTTGGGGCACTTTGTTTTCTCCGACTACCGCAAGGGACGACGCGAGGAAGTTTCCATCGACGTTTCCTTCGCCCTGGACCACGAGGGCATCGTTGAAGTCACGGCGACGGACCCCCACACGGGGGCGCAGGTCTCGAAGCGGATCACTCTTTCCTCGGGCCTTCCCGATTCGGAGCGCAGCGCCCGCCTGGACACCGGGACCGCGGCGACACTCCCTGCCCCGGAAGACGCTCCCCGGGGCGACTGAGGCCGGGGTGCCGAAGAAGAAAAGCGACCCCCTGAAGGGACTGGCCCGGCACCTGGATCGCCTGGACTACTACGCGGTACTCGGCATCCCCGAAAACGCTTCACCCGCGGTCGTCCGAAACGCCTTTTACGACTTGTGTCGACGCCTCCACCCGGACGCGCTGGGCCCCCTGCCCGAGGTGCTGCGCGCCGGAAGCCAGCAAATCGCGCAGCGAATCAACGAGAGCTACTGCGTATTGCGACACCCGGTTCGGCGGCGCGCCTACGACCGCGCACTCCGGGAAAATGGCCCCCGCCGAATGCCGCTGGTCGAGGTGGGCGGGGAATCTGCGAAACCGTCGCGCCGGGACCAGGGCGAGACCGCCGAGGGTCGCCAATTCTCCGAACGCGCGATCGCGTGCCTGCGGACCGGCGATCGCGCCGGCGCCATTCGGAACTGGCGCACGGCTCTCGCGTTCGAACCCCAAAACGAGTCGTTCCGGAAGCGACTCGATGAGGCCCTCACCGACGCTTCCTGACCCCCAAGGGGCGTTGACATGCGTTGGGGCAAACTGGCATCCTCGATGCCTCAGGCAGCGCCGGACCCGATTTCCAAGGGGGTTCCGGCCCCCCAACCCGAACCATTGAGGTACGAGCGCGATGGCCGAGAACACGCCCGCCGAGGGCGAAACCCCGGGTCCCCTCCCGGTAGTCGATTACCTGAAGATTCCCGAGAGCGGGGACCCCTACCTGGAAGGGCACCGCTGCAGTGGATGCCAATCCACGTTTCTCGGCGAGCGCAGCATCTGCTCCAACTGCGGCGCACGAGACAAGATGGGAACCGTCCGTCTTTCCACGCAAGGAACGCTTTACGCCTTCTCGATCGTTTGTCGATCGTTTCCGGGCATCGAAGTTCCCTACGTGTCAGCCATCGTGGATCTCGAAGACGGGGGCACCCTGAAGGGAAACCTCATCAACATCGATCCCGATCCCGAAAAGATCTCGTTCGGAATGCCCGTCGAAGTCGTGTTCAAGGACGCGCTCGGCCGCAAGGACCGCGACGGCAATTCCTACCTCAGCTACTTCTTCCAGCCTCGCGGCTAAAAACCAAGGACCCATCACCATGAGCGATGTCTACATTCTCGGAACCGACATGATCAAGTTTGGACGCTTCCCCGACCGAAGCGTTCCCAGCCTCGGAGCCGAAGCGGCCCTGATGGCCCTCGACGACGCCAACCTGAACATCCACCAGATGGAAGCGCTGTGCTGCGGAAACCTCGGCCAGGCGGGAGCCATGGTCGGGCAGCGCATCCTCCAGGAAATCGGGCAAACGGGCATTCCGGTGGTCAATACCGCGAACGCCTGCGCGACCGGAGCCACCGCCTTCCGCGAGGCGTGGATGAGCATCAAGGCCGGCATCTACGACCTCGTCCTGGCCGTTGGCGTCGAGCAGATGGGCAAGGGGTTGCTCGGCGGCGCTGGCGGCGGCAAGGGAATCCCGAAGGAAGGACTGCTGGGTTCACAGACGATGCCGGCGGTGTTCGCGGAAGCGGGCATGGAGCACTCGAACAAGTACGGAACCACGTTCGAGCAGTTCGCGAAGGTCTCGGTCAAGAACCACCACCACTCCACGCTGAACCCCAAGGCGATGTACCAGATCGAAACCCCCCTCGAAACCGTGATGAACGCCGAGATGATCGCGTATCCGAACACGAAGCTCATGTGCTCGGTCAACGTGGACGGGGCCGCGGCCGCCGTGCTGGCCTCGGAGAAGAAGGCGAAGGAACTCGGCCTCGGCCGAGCCGTGCGCATCAAGGCGTCTGTCCTCACCAGCGATCCGTGGCAGGAACGCGACCTCGTGATGCCCGATGTGAACAGTTGCACCCGGCTCGCCGCGAAGACGGCCTACGAGATGGCCGGCGTAGGGCCGGAAGACGTCAACCTCGTAGAACTCCATGACTGCTTCGCCACGGCGGAAATCCTCCACTACGAGAATCTCGGGCTCTGCGGAGACGGCGAAGCCGGAAGGATGATCGACGAAGGCGAGACCGCTCTCGGCGGCCGTGTTCCCGTCAACGTCTCGGGTGGACTCCTCTCCAAGGGGCACCCGCTCGGGGCCACGGGGATTGCCAACATCTACGAAGTCTCGACCCATCTACGGGGCGAGGCCGGGGAACGACAGGTCGAGAACGCACGCATCGGGATGACCCACGTGATCGGGCTGGGAAGCGCCTGTGCGATCCACGTTCTCGAGAAGGTCGACTAGAACGAGTTCCCTGCGACTTTCGAAACGGCTTGCTGGCCGCGGGCGGCGTCCGTATCCTTCGGGCGTGAACGCCCGTAGCCTCTTCGCCGTCGTCCTTGTGACCGCCGCGCTCGTCGCGGGAGGCTGCGATGGGGCCGACTCGGCCGCGCCTGAAGCGCCCTCCCCGCCCGCCGCCGAAGCCCCCCTTCCGGCCGAGGGGCCGGCAACGACGGGCAAGGCCGAACGTTCCAGCCGCGAGCGCCCCCTTCCCGCTTTCTCGGGCATCACGACCGACGGCCGTTCCATTGCGATCTCCGATCTCATCGGCCGTCGGCTCGTTCTGTTTTTCTTCAACCCCGAGGTTCCCGAATCAAAATCGGTGGCCAAAGCGGTGGCCTCGGTGGCCGCCGAACGAAAGGATCACAACTTCGAAGTCCTCGGGATCGCGATCGGCAGCGACCTCGCCACGACGCGAACGTTCGTGGACGAAGCGAACTTCGACTTCCCGGTGATCGACGACTCCCGGGGACAAATCACTCGAAAGCTCATGCTTCGTGCCCCCCTGGCGGTACTGGGGGTCGATGCCGAGGGCTACGTGTCGGATCTGTCCCTGTCGAGCTTTGAAAAGGGCGACGGGGACTCCTGGATGCGGACCGCGGACCGCATCCGCGAAGGCCTCCACATGCCGGTGGAGACCCCCGTCTCGCTGGGCGCACTCGACCAACGCCCGCTCGCCCCCCTCTTCGAAACCCCTCGCCTCGATGGAGGCGACCCCTTTCGCATGGCGGACACCCGGGGCAAGCCCCTGGTCCTGATGTTCTTTCTGCACACCTGCCCGCACTGCCACCACGCGCTGGAATTTTTCAAGAAACAACTCGAGGAAATTCCCGAGGAGAAACGCCCGGCCCTGGTAGGGATCTCGCTGAATTCTTCGGTATCCCGGGCCGCCGTCCATACGCGGCTCGACGAACTCGGACTCGACTACTTCCCGATCCTGGTCGACCCGCCAGGCCAGGTCGGGGAGAAGTACGGCGTCTTCGGCGGCGTCCCGATCATCTACCTCATCGACCGGGAAGGACGCCTGGTGCAACGGGTGCAGGGTTGGAGGGAGGGACGCGATACCGCCCTGTTGCGGATGCAACTCGCGCGGATCTCGGGCACGCCGATCCCCATGCTCCTGAATCCCCAGGGCTACACCGGAAACGACGTGTGCGGCGTCTGCCACGCGGTCGAGCACGACTCCTGGCTGTACACCAACCACTCGGCGGCGTACTCCACGCTGGTCGAACACAACCGGGAAAGAGACCCCGAGTGCGTCGGATGCCATGTCGTGGGCTTCGAGAAGCCCGGAGGCTTTACAATTCGCGACCACCCCGAGCACCTGGAGAACGTCGGGTGTGAGTCCTGCCATGGGCGCGGGGGCCCGCATCTCTCGCCAGAATTCGCCAAGGGCGGCGCCTACGAACCCACGTGCGCCGGGTGCCACAATCCCGAGCACTCGCTTGGCTTCGACTACGAGACCTTCCTGCCGAAGGTTTCCCACGCCGCCGTCGTCGCCCTCTCGCCGGAGGAGCGTGCCGAGCTAGTGGCTTCGCGCAAGCAACCCCGGGACGTGCTGCCGAAAAACGCGGACTACGTCGGTTCCGATGCGTGCCAATCGTGTCACGCGGACGAATACACCACCTGGGCCGCGAGCCCCCACGGGCATTCCATCGAGTCGCTTCAAACGGCGGGCAAGGCCGACGACATCAACTGCCTGCGGTGCCACACGACGGGATACGATCGTCCCGGCGGTTTCCCCGCCGAGGGCAACGTCCGCGCCCACCCCGACCTGGCCCGGGTGGGCTGCGAATCCTGCCACGGCCCAGGAGGCAATCACGTCGGCCCCGATGCGAAGCGGATGGGCACGATCGTCAGCCTCGGCGACAAGTGCGACTCGTGCGTGATTCTCCAGATCTGCGGCAGCTGCCACGACGAGGCCAACGACCCCGGTTTCGAATTCGAGGTCGAGGACAAGATCGAGCGTCAACGCCACGGCACCATCGAGGCCGGCACCGGAAAGCCTCTCGAAAAGACGACCCGCATCGCTCCTCCCGATGCCCGCCACGCCGAGTTCTTCTCGAGACTCGTACCGCGGGTCACGTCACTCCAGGGATCCTAGAACCGTGGACGGCGAACTCGCCGCCCGGCTCCGCCAGGCCCTGGCCAGTTCGCGCGGGTGGCTCGACGAATGGATCGAAGAAGGCGGAGACGCGTCCCCGAGACCGGCCCGAAAGGCCCCTCGACCGGCGGACGACTCGCTGACGCCGACCGTGGCGAGCGTTCCGTCTCCCGTCGCGCGCCCGGAGCCCCGCGCCGGGCTCACCCTTGAGGCCGTCCGCGCCGACCTCGGGGAATGCACGCGCTGCGCGCTCTGCGAGGGGCGCAACCAGATCGTATTCGGGGACGGCAACCCGAAGGCCGACATCCTTTTCGTCGGGGAAGGTCCCGGAGAACAGGAAGACCTTCGCGGGCTTCCTTTTGTCGGTCGAGCCGGAGAACTTCTGACCCAGATGATCGAAAAGGGCATGGAGCTCGACCGTTCCGACGTCTACATCTGCAACATCGTGAAGTGCCGACCGCCCGGGAACCGGACTCCGCTGGCCGCCGAAGTCGCCGCCTGCCGCTCATTTCTGGACGGCCAGATCGACGCCGTGGCTCCACGCGTGATCGTTTCCCTCGGAAAGCCCGCCGCCAGTCTCTTGCTGGATCGGGATGTCGCCATTACGCGGACGCGAGGCACCTGGCAGCAATACCGGGGGATCCCCCTGATGCCGACGCTGCACCCCGCGTTTGTCCTCCGCCAGTACACCGCCGAAAATCGCCGAAACGTCTGGAACGACCTCAAGGCCGCGCTCGATCGGAGCCGCGAAACCGCGCGTTGACGGGCGTCTTCAGGGTCTCTGGGGAACCGCCTCGGTCTGGCGCTTGCGGTAGGCCACCAGGGCTCGCCGCACCCGCGCGTCCGACAACGCGAGAACTTCGCCTGCAAACAGACCCGCGTTCTTGGCGCCCGCTTTGCCGATTCCGAAAGTCGCAACGGGAATGCCTCCGGGCATCTGGACCGTCGCCAACAGGGAATCGAGACCGTTCAAGGCGGAAGAATCCAGCGGCACTCCCAGGACCGGAAGCGGAGTCAAGGCGGCGGTAACGCCGGCGAGATGCGCGGCAAACCCGGCGCCGCAGATGAAGATCTCGATCCCCTTCTTTCCAGCGCCTCGCACGTAGCGCGCGTGGCGTTCGGGGGTCCGGTGGGCGGAGATGACGCGCACGTCGCACGCGACACCGAGTGCCTCGAGTGCGTCGGCCGCCGGCTGCATGATCGGACCGTCGTTGGCGCTGCCCATCAGGATGGCAACGCGGGGCGGGGAACCGGATTTCTTCGTCTTTCGGGTGGCCACAAAATCCTCCTGGCTTGCCCATGGGATACCGCAGTTGCTCCCGTGCCGGTAGCGCCCCGCGGACGGAATCGGCCGCCCTTCCGAGAGCGGTTGGCCGCCTCCTTCGCAATGGGACAAACTCCCCCGCGTGACCGCTGCGATCACGGCCAAGACGGCGCTCTGCGGCATCCTTCTCCACCCGGCGGGCCATACCCGCTCGCCGGCCATGCACAATGCCGCGTTTCGAGAGATGGGCATCGACGCGGTCTACCTCGCCTTCGATGTCGCTCCGGAAGGACTCCGGGAGGCTCTCCGGGGGGCCCGGAGACTGGGCACGAGACAGCTCGCGGTTTCAGTCCCCCACAAGGTCGCCGTCCTCGACCACCTCGACGAGGTCGATCCCGTCGCGGAGGCGATCGGTGCCGTCAACACGATCACCCTCGAGGGCGAACGCCTTCGGGGGACGAATACCGATTGGCAGGGGGCGGTGCGCGCCCTCGAGAGCGAAACCACGATCGACGGAAAACACGCCGTCGTCCTGGGCGCCGGCGGGGCGGCCCGGGCGGTCGTCTACGGTCTACGCGCGTCGGGCGCACGCGTCACGGTCCTGAACCGCACGATCGAGCGCGCCCGGTCCCTTGCGGCGCAGCTCGGTACGGAGGCCGCCGGATCTCTCGAAGAACTGGGCGACCTGCCCCATGACATCCTGGTCAATACCACCAGCGTCGGGCTGCGTTCCGACGCGTCCCCCGTGGCCGCCGAATCCCTTCGCCCGGACAGCGTCGTCATGGACATCGTGTACGAGCCCGAATCGACGCGCCTGATCCAGGATGCCAAGGCTCGCGGAGCACGAACCCTCGGTGGCAAGTGGATGCTCGTCCACCAGGCGGTGGAACAGATCCGGGCTTGGACGGGGCAGGAGGCTCCGCTGGAGACGATGGCCGCAGCCTTCGACGCCGCCGGAAAACAGGGCCCGCCGTCGTAGTTCGTCTAGACACACCTCATCGCGGAGGAACTCGATTGCTGTCGCCCGGCTCTTCGACGTACAATGCGCCCATGACCCACCCTCGGCCCTCTCGCATTCGACCCGTCGGCTGGCTCAGCCTGGGCCTGGCGGCACTCCTTTGGGTCGCCGAGGCATCGGGAGACGACCCTCCCCCGGTCGACCTTCAAGCGTCCGAACGCAGTGTTTTTTCGCAGTACGGCGAAGATGGCGTCATCGAAAAAATCTTCGAGATCATCGAGCCCGGACCCAAATTCGCTGTCGAATTCGGAGCCCACGACGGTGTGAAGAACAGCAACATGCGCAACCTCGTTCTGAACCACGACTGGAGCAGCTTCCAGATCGAGGGGGACCCCGCGCGAGCTCGGAAACTGGCGAAGAACTATGCCGCGTACCCGAACGTGAAGACTCTCGAGGCATGGGTATGGCCCGGAAATATCGAGATCCTGTTCGAAGAAAACGGGGTTCCCAAGGACCTCGACCTCCTGGTCATCGACATCGACAGCAACGACTACTACATCTGGCGTGCCCTTCACGATTTTCGGCCCAAAGTCGTGATGATCGAAATGAATGCCTTTTTCCCGCCTCCAGAGAAAATGGTCATCGATTTTCACCCCATGAACTACTGGGACGGCACGTATTACATCGGAGCCAGCCTTCAGTCGCTCTACGAGCTGGGAAAGAAAAAAGGGTATGAGCTGATCTACCAACTCTCGTACGGACCCAACGTGATCTTCGTCGACGAGAAGTACTACGAGCGCTTTGGCATCACGGACAACTCGCCCAGCCAGATCTACAGAAAACTCCCAGCAGAGATGATGAACCAACCCAATGCCACGGCCGGTCGCAACGGCATCCCGTGGCCAGAAGGCAAGGAAACGCTCTCCTGGAAGGACCTGGTCATCGAGAAGAAGTTCATTCTCGATCGCTAGGCCGCGCCCCGTCGCCATTGCCCGCCCCGCCAGTCCAATTACCCAAGAGCCGTGCGGCTTTGGTTTTTTGGGAGGGCACGCGCGCCCCACCTGCGGCGACTGGATCACACACAGGGGAAGTCGAAACAGGACGCCCGGAACGTGCTGGAATCCGCGTGGAGGGGCGTTCTCTGAAGAAGGGGTGACAGCGCTTTAGCCGTCGTAGCCCCACTTCTCCTTGTTCGCCTTGACTTCGTCGGGCGAGGGCGGATCGCCATCTTCCTTCTCCGGGACCTCGAACTGGTCACGCACGTCGACGATGCGGGCATTCAAGGCCGTGTCGGCCTCGAACAGATCCGGCACCTGTTCGTCCTCGAAGATCGCTTCCCACGGGCATTCGGGCTCACAGACCCCGCAGTTGATGCATTCTTCGGGATCGATGTAAAGCTGGTTCGGGAACGCCGAGGCATCGTCGCCCGTGTACTGAACGATGCAGTCGACGGGACATACCTCCACACAGGCCATGTCCACCTTGTCACGGCAAAGACTTGTGATCACCCAGGTCATCTCTTCTCCCTCGAAGGTGCCTCGAACGGCAAGGACTCGGTATGGGGACGCTTTACTTGAGCTTGGTTTCCCGATAGAGCACGTGTTTTCGCACCTTCGGGTCGTACTTCTTGAACTCGAGCTTGTCCGGCGTATTGGTCCGGTTTTTCGTCGTCGTATAATAGTGCCCGGTACCCGCGGTCGACTCGAGCTTGATCTTTTCGCGCTTGCCCTTCTTGGCCATCTCTTCAAATCCTCAGCTGGTTGACGCTTAATCGGCCGACGGGTCGGGGACGACGTCGCCACTGCGAACGAACACCCGAACTCGCCCTCCACCGCGCTCTTCGATCCGAACACGCGAAGGCTTGTTGTCCGAAGGATCCACCAGCATCACGTTGGAGACCGCGATGTACCCTTCCTGTTCTACGATGCCGCCTTGTCGAGCGCCACGCCGACCGGGCTTGAGATGACGCTTCTGAAGCTTCACCTTCTCGACGCGAAGCCTTCCCAAATCCGGTCGCGTCGCCAGGACGCGGCCCTGCTTGCCGCGATCGGCACCAGAAACAACCTGCACCAGGTCGCCTTTTCGAATACCTTGCATTACCGAGGACCTCCGAAGCGCGAGAAGGTATCCACGAGAGAGGGGCATCCGTCAAGCCCTCCCCGCGGGAACCCCCTGGCGAGCCGTTCACCGCGAGTACTTTGCTTCCCCTCATGGCCATCGAACACCATCCATTTCGAGCTCGAGGAACCCCGTGAACCGAATTTCTTCCCGCATCCGCAAACTCGCGGCAATAGCGCCCGCCGTCCTGGCCCTGTCGTGCAATGCTGTCCTACCGGAAGAGTACGCCATCAACATCCCGATGGGCGCGCTCCTGGGGTGGGGCATCGAGCCGCCCCCGCCCGACGAGATCGACACCCGCTTCGAGGCCCCTCACGGGCTGGGCGTTTCCCTCTACGCCGAGGGGCTCCCGAATGCTCGAATTCTTCGCTTCACGCCCGCTGGAGACCTTCTCGTCAGCACTCCTCGGTCCGGGGCCGTCGTTGTGCTGGAGCGCCCGGCCAGCGCGGGCGGCCGTCCCGCCGGCCGACGAACGCTGATCGAAGGCCTGAACCGACCCCACGGCATCGAAATCCACGACGGGTGGCTCTATATCGCGGAGACCGACGCGGTCGGCCGCATCCGGTTCGACGTAGCGACTGGAACGGTGGAGGGGGAATTTGAGAGGGTTCTCGAAGGCCTTCCCGGCGGTGGAAATCACTGGAGCCGAACCCTCCGAGCTGGACCGGACGGGAAGTTCTACGTCTCGATCGGATCCAGTTGCAACGTGTGCATCGAGGAGGACCCGCGCCGGTCCACGATCCTTCGCTTTGACCCCGATGGCGACAACCCCGAAATTCTCGCGACCGGCCTCCGTAACTCGGTGGGCTTCGACTGGCGTCCAGAAGATGGGCAACTCTACGCCACGGACAACGGCCGCGACCTCCTGGGCGACGACTTCCCCCCAGAGGAACTCAACCTCATCGTCGAAGGCGGCTTCTACGGCTGGCCCTCCGCGAACGGCAACCGTGTCCCCGATCCGGATTTCGGGGCGAATCGCGAAAGCGAAATCGCGGCGTCGATCCCACCCGCCTACTCCTTTCCCGCTCACAACGCACCGCTCGGAATCACCTTCATCCGCTCGCCGACGGCGCCGGCCATGCTTCGCGGAGCCGCCCTGGTCGCCCTCCACGGCTCCTGGAATCGAACCACCAAGGACGGGTACAAGGTCGTCTCCCTGCACTGGGATGACGCGGGTCGAATCTCCCAGCGTGATTTCCTGACGGGCTACCTCTCGGACGACACCGTGATCGGGCGCCCGGTGGACGTGGCCGAGGGGCCCGACGGCGCCATCTACATCTCCGACGACTACGCCGGCGCCATCTGGCGGGTCGCCGCCGCCGAGCATTCCGTTCCCCCAGCCACCCCGGCCCAAGCGGCCGTGGACCCGCCCAGCAACTCCGCGCCGGGCAACGCGGCCCGCGGCCGACAACTCTTTGACACCCAGGGCTGCGCGGGATGCCACGATCCCTCGCGCGCCGCCCCCGGCGTGGTCCCGGTCCCCCTCCGCGAACTCGGGGCCCGCTATTCCAGTGACTCCCTGGTGGCCTTGCTCCTAACCCCTCCCCCGCCGATGCCGGTGGTCCCCCTTTCCCCCGAGCAACGACAGGACCTCGCCGCTTTCCTTTTGGCCCCCACCCCGGCCCCCAACGCCGAAGCCCGGAGAACCTCGTGAAAGAATCTCCCCTGGACGTCCGCCGCGAAGATTCCTTCGCCGTGTTTACGCTCTGCCGAGCCGAGCGACGCAACCCCCTCTCGGAGGAAACCTTGACCGCGCTGCTCGAGGCCCTGCACGAGATCCCGACCGGGGATGCCCGGGGCGTCATCCTTGCGGCCGAGGGCCCCGTATTCTCAGCCGGCCACGACTACCGCGACCTGGAAGCGCGAGACCTGGAAGGAACACGCGACCTGCTCGTTCTGTGCCGGGAGGTCATGCAGACGATCCAGAACCTCCCGACGCCCGTGATTGCCCAGGTCGAAGGACTGGCTACGGCCGGAGGTTGCCAACTGGTGGCGAGTTGCGACCTGGCCGTGGCGGGCGCCTCCGCTCGCTTCGCGGTGCCCGGCGGTCGAGGCGGTTGGTTCTGCACCACTCCCGGCGTGGCCCTGGCCCGCGCCGTCGGGCGCAAGCACGCTCTCGAGATGCTCCTCACCGGGGATCCGATCGATGCGGAAACGGCGCGCGCGTGGGGACTGGTGAATCGCGTAGTGAGCGACGATCGAGTCGCCGACGAGACGCGGGATCTGCTGGGACGCGCCACCCGCGGCAGTCGCGCCTCGAAGGCCCTGGGCAAACGCGCGTTCTATCGCCAGGTCGACCTCGACACCGAGGACGCCTACGATTGGGCCACCGAGGTGATGGCGACGTCCTCCCAGAGCGACGATGCCCGCGAAGGAATCCGCGCCTTCCTCGAAAAACGACGCCCCGACTTCACCGACCTCTGAGCACCCGCCGCAAGAATCGAGAAGACGCGAATGAAGAGAACACGGCGGGGGGGCTCGCGTTGGCTCGCGGCCGCTTGGCTGATCGTGCCCCTGGGCCATCCGGTTCACGCCGAATCCACGTTGCACTTTCCGATCCCCGGGGACCTCGGAACGAAAGCCGCGGTGACCCACGACGCAAACGGACGCCCGGTCGGGCAAGCCTCCATGAGCCTTGAGAAGATCGGGGACACGACGGTCCAACTCGCCGGAACGGCCAGCGTCGACACCGGCGGGCGTACCCGCGTCGAAGCCGAGTTCGAGATTCTCGAAAGCGGAAGGCAGATGAAACTCGTACGCCAGCTTTCCGAATCCATCACCGTGGAAGGACGGTCGCTGGGCATTCTGCGGATCCACCACGAAAAAGGGACGGCGTCCTGCACTCCCCCGCCCGGCTCCGACCTCCCCGTCACGACCTTGGCTCTTCCCCCGATCGACCGGGTCGCGAACGTTCCTCTGCAACTGCTCTTCGCCCCGCTCGCCCGTGGCGAGCAGGACGAACTCCGCTTCGACGTACTCCTCTGCCGGGACAACCCCCGCTTCATGGAATTCGAGGCCTGGGTGGTCGCACCCGAGCCGGAGACCCTCGATACCGACGCCGTGGAGATCCGCTACCGGCCGGCACTGGGTTCGGTCGTGGGATTCCTGGCCCAGGCCGTCGTTCCCGACCTGCGATTCTGGGTCGACGGTCCCGAAAAGAACCGCTACGTGGGACACCGGATGCCGCTCTATTCCAAGGGCCCGGAAATCTGGGTTCTTCGGGACGGCGTAAGCCCAAGCGAGTTGCGAACCGGCCTTCCACCGGCGCGACCGCCCATCGCAAAAAACAAGGAAAACAACCACGATGAAAATTGAAGCGACGCTGCTGGGACAGGACCTCTCCCGCTCGGGCGAAGAGGCCAAGCGCCTCGAAGACGCCGGGGTCGACGCCGTGTACAGTTTCGAAGGCTCTCACGACCCCTTCTTCCCCCTGCTTCTCGCGGCGAAAGAGACAAACCGGGTGGAACTGGGAACCGCGATTGCGATCGCCTTCGCCCGCAACCCGATGATCTGCGCCAACATCGCCAACGACCTGCAGTTGCTCACCGAGGGGCGCTTCATCCTCGGCCTGGGTTCACAGATCAAGCCCCACATCGAGAAACGGTTCAGCCAGACTTGGTCCCGGCCCGCCGCCCGAATGCGCGAATTCGTGGAAGCGATTCGGGCCATCTGGAGATGTTGGTACGAGGGCGAGCCTCTCGAATTCCGCGGCGAGTTCTACACGCACACCATCATGACTCCCTTTTTCAACCCGGGCCCCAACCCGTTTGGCGCACCGCGCATCTTTCTCGCCGCGGTCGGCCCCCGGATGATGGAAATGACCGGCGAGGTCGCCGACGGAATATTCCTCCACCCCCTGAACACCCGATCTTTCATCGACGAGGAGGCACTCCCGGCTCTCGAGCGCGGACTCGCTTGCTCGGGACGCGTGCGCGAAGACTTCGAAATCTCTTGCCAGACCATCTGCATGGTCGGCGCGAACGACGAACAGATCGCCGAGGCGCGAAGCAAGGCCCGGGGGCAGATCTCCTTTTACGGATCGACGCCGGCGTACAAGGTGGTTCTCGACCACGCCGGTTGGGGCGACCTCCAACCGCGGTTGAACCGGATGTCGAAGGAAGGCCGCTGGGCGGAGATGATGGAACTGATCAGCGACGACATGCTCGATGCGATCGGAATCAGCGGAACCCCCCAGCAGGTCGGAGCCGCCATTCGGGAACGAAATGGATTCGCAGACCGGTCCAGCCTGATCCTCTACGACGAAACCGGGGAGCCTGGAACCCTCGCGGACATCGTCAAATCCGCCGGGGAGAACTCCTGAAGCACTGGCTCAGGACACGACCCCCTCGCCGCGCAACGCTTCGATGGCTTCGACGTCCAATCCGGCCTGGCTCAAGATCTCGTCCGTATGCTCTCCCAAGCGAGGGGGAGACGCGGCTTTGCGGGTCGGCGTCTTCGAGAAGCGCACCGGGTTGCGAAATACCCGCACGGTCCCGGATCGATCGTCGATATCCTGCACCGTTCGGTTCGCCGCTACCTGGGGGTCGCTCAGGAAGTCCTGAAGCCCGTTCGCCGGCGCGAGCGGTGCGCCGAATTCCCTCGCTCGGGCCACGAGTTCCGCGGTATCCCACCTGCGGCATTCTTCCTCGAGCCGCGGAAACAGTTCGTCCGCGTTGAGCAACCGCTGAATCAATGTCGCGGACTGGGGGTCTTCAATCCAATCTTCGCGACCCAGGGCCCGGCACACGGCATGAAATTGGTGGTCTTCGATCACCATCATCACCACGTAGCCGTCCCGGGTCTCCCAACTCCGATGGATGTCTACGGGCGGCGGCGCCGACTCGTCCACCGGCGGAAAGGTCTCGTACCCCATCAGGTCTGGGAGGATGAATCCCGCAAACGCGTCCAGCATCGGAATCGTGACCTGCTGCCCCTGGCCATCGCCACGCTCGCGGGCCAAGAGAGCCGCCAGGACACCGTAGGTCGCAGTCATCGCGGTGGTCTTGTCCGCAATCAGGTTCTTTACGAGCGCCGGCGGGCCGTCGGCCCCGCCCTGGGTCTGCATGAATCCCGTCAGCCCCTGGATCACCGAGTCGTAGGCCGGGAGGTCCCGGTACGGCCCATCGGGTCCGAAGCCGTTGATCGAGACGTACACGAGCCCGGGATTCTCCGATCGAAGCGTTTCGTAACCGAGCCCCAACCGATCGACGACGCCGGGACGAAAATTCTCGATAAAAACGTCCGCGTCGGTCGCCAATCGGCGAACCAGGTCGACGCCGGCTTCGACCTTCAGGTCGACGGCGAGAGACCGCTTGTTCCGATTGAATTGCGCGTAGAGCGGAGTGAGACCGTCCTGAAACGGCGGCCCCAGGCGTCGCGAGATATCCCCGACCGGGGATTCGATCTTCAACACCTCCGCACCGAGGTCCCCGAGAATCTGGGTGCACAACGGCCCCGAAACCACGTTCGAGAGATCGACGACGCGAATCCCATCCAAGGCCCCTTGGCCGGTTTGCTCTTTTTTCATCGAAGGATCCTCCTGTTTTCAATGTCTCGGCGCACTCAGAGTTTCACGCGCACACCCAGCGCAATCGTGCGATCGGCTGGCACCCGGTACGCCACCGTAGCGTCCAACGCGTTGCGGGAAAGGAAGGCAAAGAGTCGCTTTCTCCAACGGGTCATTCCGCGCGCCGTCGTCACGATCAACTCGTCGGCACCGACGAAAAATGTCGTGTTGTCCTGGTCGTACTCGAATACCGCGTCGTCGATCCCGCGAAGAACCGACGGAACGTGGGGCGTCTGCATGTAGCCATAGCGGGCCTTCACGCGGAGCATTCCAGGCCGGATCGATGTCACCTCGGTGCGCCGGTCGGCCGGCACCCGGGGAATGCGTTCGGTCACGACTGAAAAAATCACCACCGTTTTGTGAAGAACACGATTGTGGATGAGGTTTCGCACCAGGGTACGGGGAATTCCCGTGGGCTCCGCGCCGAAAAAAACCGCGGTTCCCGACACGCGGGCCGGAGGGTCTTCGTCCAGTTGTTCCAGCCATTGATTCTCGTCCTGCTGAAGTGCATCGATCCGTTCGAGTTCCAGCTTTCTCCCCTTGGCCCAGGTGGTCAGAACGCCAAAAACAACCAGGCTCACCACCAGGGGGAACCAGCCCCCCTCCAGGATCTTCCCGAGGTTCGAGAACAAGAACGAAAGATCGAACACCAGCAGCGCGGCGCTGATCGCCGTCGCCGGAATCCATCCCCATCGACGGCCAAACACGATCCAAGCAAGCACCGTCGTGATGACCATCGTCGTCGAGACCGCCACTCCGTAGGCCCCGGCCAGCGCGGCCGAGGACCCGAAGCCCAGCACCAACACCGCGCTCATCGAAAACAAGGCCCAGTTGACCCAGGGGACATAGACGCGACCTTCGCCGTCTTCCGCGTAGTGCCGCATGTCGATTCGCGGCGCGTATCCCAGCCGAATCGCCTGGAACGTGAGCGAGAAGGCCCCGGAGATGACCGCCTGGGACGCGATGATCGCGGCGCCAGTGGCCAGGGCCACCATCGGATAGAGCGCCCAGCCGGGAACCATGGCGTAGAAACTATGAGAGGCCGCCGCCGGGTCGTGAAGAACCAGCGCGCCCTGACCGAAGTAGTTGACCGCCACCGCCGGAAAAGCGACGGCAAACCAGGCGACCCGAATCGGCCGGGTGCCAAAATGCCCAAGGTCGGCATAGAGCGCTTCCCCGCCAGTCACCACGAGAAAGACAAAGCCGAGGACCCGGAACGCACGCTCCGGATGTTCCGCCAGCAACTCGATCGCGTAGCGGGGATCGACAGCGAGCAACACTTCCGGCGCCTCGAATATCCACCGCGCGCCGAGGGCGAAGAGAACGAAAAACCAGACGAGCATGACCGGACCGAAGAAGTGTCCCACGCGTTCAGTTCCATGACGCTGGACGACAAAAACCCCGAACAGGACGCCCAGGGTGATCGGGATCACGAAATCTCCCAGCTCCGCTGTACCGACGGCCAGCCCCTCCACGGCACTCAGGACCGAGATCGCTGGCGTAATCATCCCATCGCCGTACAACAGGGCCGCGCCAAAAATTCCGAGAACAAACACGAAAACGGGGTGGGTTCGACGCGGCTCTCCGGAGGGTTTGGCGAGCGTCATCAACGCCAGGATGCCGCCCTCTCCGTACAAATCGGCACGCAGCAGGTAGGCGAGGTACTTGAGCGAAACAACGACCGTCAACGACCAGAACACCAGCGCAAGAACGCCCATCACCGCCGCGCGGTCAGGCGACAACCCCCCGTCCGGATCAAAGCACATCCGGAAGGCGTAGAGGGGGCTCGTTCCGATGTCGCCGAACACGACACCCAGGGCGAGCAACGCAAGCGGCGCAGAGCGCGTGGCCGACTTCGACATGCCCTTCTTCCCGACGTCCCCATTGCAGTGTCCCGCACTCTCGCCGGACTGCAAGCCCGGGCGCAGGTGCCCCCGAGAGGATTCTGGGCGAAAATCGGCCCCATGGTGGCGCTCGAACTCTCCCGCGCTGGAAAACGCTACGGGGCACGCGATGCCCTGGGTAGCGTGTCGATCCGACTGGAAGAGGGCGAGACCCTGGGCCTGCTCGGTCCCAACGGAGCCGGAAAAACCACGGCTCTCCGCCTGCTCCTGGGCTTTTGCCGACCCTCGTCGGGGTCGGTCCAACTCCGCGGTCTATCCCCCACCCGGCGGGAGGCCCGTCGATCCCTGGGCTACCTGCCAGAGCGCCTGGTGCTCCCCGACCGGATGAATGTCGCGCGACTCGTCGAGTATCACGCCACCCTCATGGGTATCGACGGCGCCGAGCGCACACGCGCGACGGCCGAGACACTCGAACGCGTGGGTCTCGGCGAGCGGGCCCACGACCGGATCGCCGACCTCTCGAAGGGCCTCCGCCAGCGACTCGGCTTCGCCCAGGCCCTGGTCGGCTCTCCGCGCCTTCTCCTGCTGGACGAACCGACCTCTGGGCTCGACCCCATCGGAATTCGCGACGCCCGAACCTGGATCGAAGAGGCCCAGGCCAGCGGATCCGCCGTCCTCATTTGCTCTCACGTCCTCTCGGAAGTCGAGCGACTTTGCAATCGCGTAGCCATCCTTCACGAGGGACAACTTCGCGCCGACGGCGCACTCGACGAACTGGTTCGCGAGGGGGAGACCCTCGAGGACGCCTTCGTCCGGATCGTGCGCGGATGAGTGCCGTAGCCACACTGACCGCGGAAGCGGTCCGCGACGCGTCCCGACGGCGGATCGTGGCCGTCGTGGTCGTGATGTCCGTTCTCTCGCTTTTTTTCGTGGACGGTTGCACCTCTTGCGCGGGCGGAGAGGTCATGGTCAATGGCGAGAGCCAGTCGCTGCAGCAACTCGGGGGGATCACCGGCGCATTGCTCTTCGGAACGCTCGGCCTCTGGGTCGTGTTCCTCGCCGGCATCCTGGCCAGCGATCACCTTCAACAATCTCTCGAAGACGGGGCCGCGAACCTGACACTGGCGCGACCCGTTTCGCGAGACCAATTCGTCGTTGCTCGCCTGCTGGGGGCCCTTGTCGTTGCAGGGGGGACCGCCCTGGTCTTGCTGGGAGTCGCGGCGCTCCTGCTCTACCAACGCAGCGGACTCCCTCCCGGCCCCGCCCTCCTCGCCGCACTGGGCTGCGGCGTTTCAGCGCTCACGCTGGGGGCTCTCGGGATGCTCGCGTCCCTCTGGCTTCCTCGCCTCGCGGCGATCCTCGTCGTGACCGCGGTGTTGGCCGTCGCGACCCTCGCAAACACCCTCGCCGTTTTCGTCGAACCCGGAAGCGGGGGCACGCTCGCCTGGATCCACCAATGGGGCCCTCCCCTGGCGAGCGTTCTCTGGATTCCGCTCCTGGACTGGGTCCCCGAAGCGGCCACGCTGGCCCACGACTCGGGCGGGGTCGCCGTGAGGGCCGTGGGATGGGCGGGCCTCTCGATCGCTGGCCTTCTCTGGACCTTCCGGCGCTACGAACTGGGACGCTGAGCGAGCCGTACGCCCGCAGGGTCAGTCCACTGGAGAAACCGGGCCCAGGGCCTGTCCGCAGTGGGGGCAGTTTGCCGGAGCGCCCGCGGAGAGCGGTCCACTCCCCGCTTCCTCGGCGTCTCCCGATAGCCGGTCGAGTTCCTGCTCGCGGGCATACTTCTCGAACTCCTCGACAAAGCCCGCTCCCACGATGCCCGTGGGCAGCGCCACCAACAACAAGCCGCCGACGGAAACGATGGCTCCAAAAATCCGACCCAGTGTCGTGACCGGGGTGAGGTCCCCGTACCCCACGGTCGTGAGGGTCGTAATCCCCCACCACATGGCCATGGGAATGCTCGAAAATTTATCCGGCTGATCGTTGCGCTCGGCGAAGTAGACGACCGTCGCGGAAACGATCAGCAGGGTGACCAGCATTCCCAGGGCCGCCACCAACTCCTCCCGGCGCGCTTTCAAGACCTCGAGCATCACGTGGACGCCCCGCGAGTAGCGGCTGAACTTGAAGACGCGCAGCATCCGGAGCAACCTCACCGCGCGGATCGAGCGAAGGTCGGCACCGGTAAACGGGAGAAGTAGCGGGAGAATGGCCACGAGGTCGATCAGGGCCAGCGGCGTGAAGGCATACCGGATTCGTCCCGCCACCGGCTGCTCGTATTTCGGATTTTCGACACAGCACCACAGGCGAAGCCCGTACTCCGCCGTGAAAACCACCAGCGAAAAGCGGTCAAACAGCTGAAAAACCATGGGGACGCTCGATCGAATCTCTTCGACGGTCGCCAGGATCACCGCCACCACGTTGAGAAGGATCAACGTCATCAGGAAGATGTCGACCCAACGCCCCAGGGCGTCGTCTCCCTCGGTGGGCTCCAGCAGTTGCCAGGTCCGATGGCGAAAGGTCATTGCAGGGTTCACCCGGAACAAGTCCCCGCATCAAGCGCGTCGGTCGCGCACGTCTTGCCGCCGGGAAGGCGACACTCTCCGCCCTCGGGTTGATCTTTCGTCCCAGGGCGGGTCATGCGATAGGTGCCTCCCCGAATCGCACAGAGGCGACCTCCCGGAGTTGCGTAGCCCGTCACGCGACGCCCCCCCTTCGGGCATTCCCCCCGAAACAGGGCCCACTCCTCGCACTGGCGATTGTCCTCGAAGACGCAGACCCCGTACTCCGCACCGTTTCCCAGTTTCTCGATACGCAGATCGCCTCCCTGCGTCCCGCAGTTCACGGAGGCCGGGTTGGCGAGTCCCAGCGGTTGTTCCGGAGCTCCCCGCGGCCCGCACCCCCAGCACAGAACCACCGCCAGGCCGATCCACGCCATACCCGATCCCGCGCCCGAACCTCCTGCCATCTCACCCCTCCGGTATCCCGGCTTTTCCGAAGCCGCGCCCAGTGCCGATGATAGGTCTCTCCGCGCCGGGTGCGATCACGGGCCGGACGCGAAAAGCATGGGGAAATCGGCCCGCCCCAACCTCGATATTTTTTCTCTGGAATAGGTTCGTGTGATAGCGTCAAGCCGTAGATGCAACTCCGAAGATCCCCCCCCTGGAAAATCACCTGCCTCTGCGCCATGGGCTTGATGGGAACGGTCGCGCTCCCTTTCGAGGGCGTTGCTTCCGACTCGGCCCAGCCCGCGATCGAACCCGAGATCCCGTCCTTGAGGGAGCCCGTGACGGCCCTCGGTCGTCTTGAGCCCAAGGACGGAGCGATCCGGGTGGCGGGCCCGGCCGGCCGCCCCGCCGTCATCTCGAAACTGCTCGTCGACGACGGAGATCGCGTGAACAAGGGCGACCTGATCGCCGTGCTGGACGACACCGTCCTCCGCCAGGCCGAACTGGATCGTGCAAAGGCGAACCTCGTTGACGCCGAGAAGCATTTTGAACGAGCCGAGAAACTCGAACGCCGAGGCGTCCAGGCCGAGGCCACCTTCGACAAGGCCCAGGTCGGCCTCGCGGTCGCGCGCGCCGACATGGCACGCGCCGAGGCCGAACTGGAACTCGCCCAGGTTCGATCCCCGATTGCCGGGACCGTCCTCCGGATCTTCACGCGTCCAGGAGAACGGATCGGAACCGACGGCGTCGTCGAAGTCGGCCAGACCGACGACATGTATGCGGTGGCGGAGGTCTACGAGACCGACATCGTACGGGTTCGCAAAGGCCAGCGCGCCACGATTACGAGCCCGGCTCTGCCCAATGCGCTGGAGGGCGAAGTCGAGAAGGTCGGACTTCGAATCGGGAAACTCGACATCCTATCGACCGACCCTGCAGCGCGAACCGACGCCCGGGTCGTCGAAGTCGAGATCCGGCTCGATGAGAGCCAGGCCGTGTCCGGTCTCACCAACCTCCAGGTCACCGTCCAAATCCAACCCTGAACGGATTCCCCCAGGCATGCCTGTCTCTATTCCCCTCTCCTGGCTGCAACTGAAGCAGGACAAGCTTCGACTGGCCATCGCCCTTCTCGGGGTGGGTTTTGCCGTCGTTCTCATCTTCATGCAACTCGGCTTCCAGGAGGCGCTATTCCAGAGTTCGGTGCGCCTTCACCACAACTTCAACTACGACATCGCAATCATCTCCCCCCGCACGGATTTTATCGGACAGCCGCGCACGTTCTCGCGCCGGCGCGTATACCAGGCCGTCGCCGACCCGGAAGTGGCGAACTCCAGCAGCGTCTACCTGGGCGTCGGGCTCTTCCAGAACCCCATTCAAAGCGGACAGGGCCGCCCGATCTACGTCGTGGGCTTCGACCCCAGTTCGGATCTCCTGAACATTCCGGCGGTTCGCGAAAACCGCGACCGGCTGAAGGTGCCCGACCAGGTCATCTTCGACCGAGCTTCTCGCCCCGAGTACGGTCCCATCGAAGCCCTTTTCAACGGAAGGGCGGAAAACGCCGACCTGTTTACCGAGATCAACAACCGTCGCATCAAAATCGCAGGACTCTATGAACTCGGGACATCCTTCGGGATCGATGGCAGCATTGTCACGAGTGATCTCAACTTTCTCCGGATTTTTCCCGACCAGCAACCGGGCCTCGTTCACCTGGGGTTGGTGAAATTGACGCCCGGTGCCGACGTGCAGACCGTTCGCGATCGACTCGACGCCCGACTTCCCGGGGACATCGAGGTGCTCACGCGAGACGGTTTCATTCAACGCGAGGTGGACTACTGGAGCAAGGGGACCCCGATCGGATACATCTTCAGCTTCGGCGTCATCGTGGGCCTCCTCGTCGGTTCGATCATCGTGTACCAGATCCTATTCGCCGATGTTTCCGACCATCTCCAGGAATACGCAACGTTGAAGGCCATGGGTTACTCCAATCGCTATCTCTTCGGGCTGGTATTCCAGGAAGCCGTCATGATGGCCTTCCTCGGCTTTCTTCCCGGTATGGCGCTGACGATTTTCCTCTACCAGACAGCCGGTTCCGCAACGCAACTCCCGCTGGAGATGACCTGGACGCGCGCCATCGTCGTGCTGTCTCTCACGTTGGTCATGTGCACGGTTTCCGGGGTCATCGCAGCCCGCAAGGTTCGCACACTCGACCCCGCGGATATCTTCTGATGT
Source organism: Myxococcota bacterium (assembly GCA_036228265.1). Taxonomy (GTDB): domain Bacteria; phylum Myxococcota_A; class UBA9160; order UBA9160; family UBA4427; genus CAJXIC01. The sequence goes on from JAZAOF010000172.1 coordinate 40,532, forward strand.
CGGTTCCCGTCACCGTCGAAGACGTCAACCATTACTTCGGCGAGGGAGAAGCCCGCAAGCGCGTCCTCGACGGCGTGAGCTGCGAAATCCGAGCCGGCGAGATCGTGATCCTGACCGGGCCCTCGGGTTCGGGAAAAACCACCCTCCTGACCCTGATCGGTGCCCTGCGGTCGGCCCAGGAGGGAAGCGTCGAGGTACTCGGCCACCAACTGCGCGGCGCATCGACCCAGACCTTGACCGAAGTGCGGAAGGGAATCGGGTACATCTTCCAGCTACACAACCTCCTGGACTGCCTCACGACGACCCAGAACGTCGAGATGGCACTGCAACTCCAAGACATTCCCCGCATCGAACGGCGCGAGCGCGCCAATGCGATGCTCGCCTCGGTCGGACTGGGGGAAAAGGTGGACGAAAACCCGTCGCGAATGTCGGGGGGGCAGAAACAGCGCGTCGCCATCGCCCGGGCTCTCGTCAACGAGCCGCAGCTGATCCTCGCCGACGAGCCGACGGCCTCCCTCGACAAGAAGTCAGGGCGCGACGTGGTCGAGCTCATGCAGCAGCTGGCCAGGGAAAAGCGTGTCAGTGTCGTTCTCGTGACCCACGACAACCGGATTCTCGACGTCGCCGACCGGATCATTCATCTCGAAGATGGCGCGTTACGGAGCTTCTCGGATGCGGTGGTTTCGAACACCGAGCATATGATGAACCTCCTCGCCAACCAGACGCGGAAGGAAGACCTCTTCGAGACGATCGAACGAATGTCCGAAGAACAATTCTTCCCGCTGCTGGAACAGTTGACCCACGATTCCCGGCAATTGCTCGAAGTCACGCGCCTGTCTGCCAACGAAGCCTTCGAAAGCATGCTCGAGCAGGCCCTCGACGCATTCACCCACAAGATTGCCCAGATCCTGGACGCCGACCGTGCCACGCTGTTTCTTCTCGATCGCGAACGCAACGAACTCTGGTCCAAGGCCGCGAAGGATGCCGAAGGAAATTCCTTCACGATCCGAATCCCCCGCGACCGGGGGATCGTCGGGGCGGCCGTGGAAGGCAGGAGCACGATTCACGTTCCGGATGCCTACGCCGACCCCCGCTTCGACCAGGCCACGGACCGCGAAACCGGCTACCGCACACGTAACATTCTCTGTATCCCGCTGATCAACCAGGACGGCGAAGTCTTCGGGGCCGCGCAATTGCTCAACAAGGCCGCCGGGAACGACTTCGAGGACAGCGACGAGGGGCGCTTCGGCGATCTGATGCACTCCATGGGAGTCATCCTCGAGGCCTGGCGCGCGATGACCGAGCACCGACACGGGTCCGGCTAAGGAGGCTCGCGAGTGACGCGGGCCCCAAAATGAAAAGCGGCACCGAGTTTTCACTCGATGCCGCTCCAAGAAATCCCACCGTCGCGCTACTCTCCCACCGAGGATGCCCGGCAGTACCATCGCCGAAGCAGGGCTTAACTTCCGTGTTCGGAATGGGAACGGGTGT
>JAZAOF010000173.1:0-14076 GCA_036228265.1 Myxococcota bacterium
TTCCCAGGCCTGTTCGAGTTCGGATTCGCGAAACCGCCGCACCTCGAATGTCATCTCGAACTCCTTCCCGGTTCGCTCCCCCGGGCTGACACGACTACGCTACCCCACGCCCGCTCTTCTTGCGTTTCATCGAACCCGGAGCCCCACCGCCATGCCGCGCCCCCGGATCTCGGTCCTGCTCCCCGCGTGGAACGCGGCGTCCACGCTGACCGCCTGTCTCGAAAGTCTCCTCGCGCAGTCGGAAAACGACTGGGAAGGCATCCTCGTCGACGACGGGTCCACCGACCGAACCCTGAAAATCGCTCGAGATCTCGAAGCGCGGGACCCGCGCATCCGGGTGATCGAGCAACCCCATTCCGGCATCGTCGAAAGCCTGAACGTCGGGCTCGACGCCTGCCGCGGTGAATTCATCGCGCGAATGGACGCCGACGACCGCATGCACCCCGACCGCCTTGAGGTTCAGCGCGAGGCCCTCGAAACCAATCCCGACTGGGCCGCCGTGGGGGGCCAGGTCGAACTCGTCCCCGCGGAGTCGGTGACCCAGGGACGAGCCGACTACGCCCACTGGTTGAACGCCGTCTCGACCCCGGACCAGGTGCGCCGGGAGGCCTTCGTCGAGTGCCCGATCGCCCACCCCGCGCTTTTTGCACGGAGCGAATCGATGCGAGAGTTCGGCTACCGCGATCGCGGCTGGCCCGAGGACTACGACCTCATTCTGCGCTGGCTCGGAGCGGGTCTGCAACTCGCGAACGTGCCCCGTCCCCTCCTTGAATGGCGGGACACGCCCGGGCGGCTCTCCCGGACGAGCCCGGTCTACGAAATCGATCAATTCACCCGGTGCAAGGCATTTTTCCTCTTCGAACACTTCCTGAAACGCCGCCCGGACTACGTGCTGTGGGGCTTTGGCGCGACGGGCCGCGCCCTGCGCGGGGAACTCGAAGCCCTTGGCGCACAGCCGACCCAGATCGTCGAGGTCCATCCCGGTCGGATCGGGCAATCGATCCACGGCGCCCCGGTGATCTCGCCCGCAGCGCTCCCCGAACCGGGGAATGTGAAGCTTGTCGCCTCGGTGGCGGGGCCCGGGCCCCGCGCCAAGATCCGGGCCGCTCTCGAAGCCCGGGGCTATCGCGAGACAATCGACTACGTGTGCGCGGCCTAAAAAAGGCTTGCCCGGCTCCGCGTCTCGCTAGAACTCCGCGTATCCCGGAACCCGGGGAAAGGGGATCACGTCGCGGATGTTCGCCATTCCCGTCGCGTACTGAACGAGTCGCTCGAAGCCGAGACCGAACCCCGCGTGGGGAACCGACCCGAAGCGCCGCAAGTCGAGATACCAGGCGTAGTCTTCCACCGGCAGTCCCGCCTCCTGGATACGATGTTTCAAAACGTCAAAACGGTGTTCCCGCTGAGAGCCCCCGACGATTTCGCCAATGCGCGGCACCAGGACGTCCAGCGCCCCAACCGTCCGATCGTCCTCGTTCGCAAACATGTAGAAGGCCTTGATCGCCTTCGGGTAGTCCGTCACGATCACCGGCCGCTGGACGAGTTTCTCCGTGAGCCAGCGCTCGTGTTCGCTCTGCAGGTCGATGCCCCAACGCACCGGGTATTCGAAGCTCTCGCTCGAACGCTCGAGACGATCGACGGCCTCGGTGTAGGTCATGCGCTCGAAGGGAGTCTCGATCACGTGGTGCAAGCTCGAAAGCACCGTGTCGTCGATCCGCTTGTCAAAGAACTCCAGGTCGTCGGGGCAGCCCTCGAGGATCGCGCTCAAGACCGACTTCAGGAAGTCTTCGACGAGTTCGCCGAGCGCAGCCAGGTCGCAAAAGGCGACTTCCGGCTCGACCATCCAGAACTCGGCCAGGTGCCGGCTCGTATTCGAGTTCTCGGCGCGAAAAGTCGGCCCGAACGTGTAGACCTTCGAGAGCGCCAGGGCACCGATTTCGGCTTCGAGTTGCCCCGACACCGTGAGAAAGGCCGGGCGGCCGAAAAAATCCTTGGAGGAGTCGAGGCTCCCATCGTCGCGGCGCGGAGGCGAAAGCGGGTCGAGGGTGGTGACGCGAAAGAGGTCCCCGGCCCCCTCGGCATCCGAGGTCGTAATGATCGGAGAATGCAGCTGTATGAAACCGCGATCCTGGAAGAAGTCGTGGATGGCGCGGCTCGCCACGTTTCGAACCCGGAGCACCGCGCCGAGGGTATTCGTGCGGGGGCGCAGGTGTGCGATGGTGCGGAGGTACTCGAAGCTATGCCGCTTTTTCTGCAGCGGGTAGTCGTCCTCCACTCCACCGACGAGAACCACCCGGGAGGCCTGCAACTCGAAGCTCTGCCCCCGCCCAGGGGATTCGGCGAGTTCACCGTGGACCTCGACCGCGCAGCCGACGGAGAGATTGCGAACGATCTCCTCAAAATCGGGAATGCCCGGACTCGCCACGACCTGCAGATCGTCGAAGCACGAGCCGTCGTTTAGCGCGAGAAACGAAACGCTCTTCGAGTGGCGCGTCGTGCGCAACCAGCCACTCGCCACCACCTCTTCGCCGCGTCCCGATCCGGCCAGCAGTTCTCGAACCGTCTGCACCATTGCTCCCACGGCAGCGAGGGTACCGCGGAGCCGACGCTGCGTCCGGTCCTCGTTTTGCCCCTCCGAAAGCGAGACTCTATGCTGGCGACCTCCGGGGTTCGTCGCCGGAGTCGAAACCGGAGCGCCATGCGCCTGTCGATGCTGCCTCGCACGATCGGATTCTCCCTCGCCCGCGAGATCCTGCTCTACTCCTTCATCGGCTTCATGGCGATCACGCTCATTTTGCTGAGCCAGAACGCCCTCCGGCACCTGGAGCAGCTGGTCCGCGTGGGCTTCGAGTGGCGGGACATGGCGGTGGCCCTGCGCGCCCTCTCGGTGATGTTCATGGCCTACGCCCTCCCCCTCGCTTTTCTCCTGGGGGCGCTGTTCGCGATCCGCAGGATGAAATCCGACGCTGAACTCCTCGCCATGCAATCGTGCGGATTGGGGGTCGGGGCCCTCCTCGGCGCCACCCTGTCCCTCGGGGTGGCCGTGAGTGGACTCACCGCTTTCCTCGTCATCGACGCGGAGCATGTCGCCCGCCGGGACATACGGAGCCTGCTGATGAACGTCGGGGCACGGGGAAACATCATCGAGCCGGGGCGTTTTCAATATATCGGGGACCGCGTGGTCTTCGTGGGAGAGCGCTACCGCGGCAACCGGCTTCGGACCATCATGATCGCCAGCCCTTCCGACGCCGAACCCTTTCCGTACGTGATCTTTGCCGATCGAGGAGCGTTCGAGTTCGACGGAGAACGCAAGGTGCTTCGCGTGCAACTCGACGGAGGCGATGTCCACATCGATTCGGAACGGGGCGACGCGGGACGCGACAAGCGGATTTCCTTCGAGCGACTCGATTACGAGATCGACATCCGCCACCTGATTGCCCAGGCGTATACCCCCACGCGCCCAAAGCAGATGAGCCTGGCCGAACTCCGGGCCGTGGGCGAAAAGGCCGACCGGGGCGAAGAACTCTCAGCCCTCGATGAGAAACGCCCCTCCTGGTACGCGTTCGAATTTCACAGGCGCCTGGCGCTGCCCCTCGCCCCGATCATCTTCGCCGTGCTGGCCGTAGCCCTCGGCGCCTCTGGACGTCGCTCGTCGCGCGCCCTGGCCCTGGTGCTCGGCGTCGGGCTCGCCTTTGCCTACTACGCCGCACTCTCTTTTGGCGGTCTGCTCTCGGAACGCGGTTGGCTTCCCGCCTGGGCCGTCGTGTGGGGCGTGAGCGGCGGCTTCGCCATCACCGCGGGATGGTCCCTTCGCCGCACCTGGAAGACCCTGGGACTCTAAGCCCCGGTGCAATGCCCCGCCTCGGCGGGGAGCGCGACCTCAGGCTTCCGAAACCACGCCCGCGGCGAGAAACCAGAGTTCGAAACGCGGAGGCGCGTCGAGACCCAGGGCCTCCTGCACCGCCGCCGCATAGCTCCTCCCCTGAAAATCGTACTGGCGGGACCGTTCGGACACCGCGTCTCCGGCGACATCGTCGCTCTTGAAGTCGATCACCAGCCAGCCTCCCCCGGGTTCACGACAGAGCAGGTCGACCGCGCCGGAGCGATAGGCGACGACACCGTCGTCGCTGGAGCCCGGCGGGAGCCACACATCGAGTTCTCGAGCCACTACCCGGGGGCCTAGGGCGACGAACCGTTCGAAGAGCGGGCCCGCGCCGAAGCGATCGAGCACCCCCTCGGCCCGAGCCATCGCCTCCTCCCGCTCGTCCGGGTGCTCCAGCGAGGAAAGCCAGAGGGGGAGCCTCTCGCGCTGGCGTTGCAACTCGGCCCGAGGATCTTCGTCGAAACGAAATTCCTCGAGGGCCCGGTGGACCGCCACGCCGGCGGCCGCCGCCGCGGTGGGCGAGACCGTGTTCGAACCACTGGCCTCGTCGACCCCCGCGGCTCGGGATTCGCTCATCTGTCGGCGCCCACCGGACGTCACCGACGCCCCGAAAAAGCGCCCCATGCGGCGCTCGGCGTCCCGGCGCTCCCCACGAAGGCGCTCGGCCATCGGGAGCCACTCCGCTCCTTCCATCCCGGGCGCGAGTTCGCTCCGGTCCTCGGGCAAGACGCCGATTCCTTCGCCAGCCGGGTTCGGGAGCACCCAGCGCACCCCATCGCCATCACGGAAGAGTCCAGCCGCTCCGACTTCGGCCCCCTCCATCCAGCCGCGAAGATCCGCCGGCAACCCCGCGCGGGACTGCAGCAGATCCATCGGGCTCTTCGCGTCCCTCGCAGGCGGAGGGGACGGCTGTTCGGGCCAGGCCCCCACCAGCACCAGTCGCCGCTTGGCCCGGGTCATCGCCACGTAGAGCAATCGAACCCGCTCCAACTGCTCCACTTCCGTCGCGCGATTTCGCTCCCGCCCAAGACCCAGCGTCGTCCCCTCCAGGAACGCGAACTCCAGGGCGTCCGGAGCGCCGAGAACCTCCACCGGATCTCGCTGATTTGACCCGGACTCTTTCGAGAGCTGCGCCACGTACACGTGTTCGAAATCAAGCCCCTTGGCCTTGTGGATGGTCATGATGCGCACCGCGTCGATCCCGGCGCCCTGGGGCGGAGCCTCTTCGGCGTCGCGTCCCTCGGAAACATCGCTGCGCAAGCGCTTCAGGATCGATTGGGGATCGGCGCCCTGAACCCATTCGGCGACGAATTCCCGAAAGAACCTCTCGAGATTGGCACTCCGATAGGACCCGAGGTAGCGACCGGACTCGACGACTTCGAAGAGCGTGAGCGCACGCAGTCGCTCGATGAAGACATCGGCCGCGTCGCGCTCGTAACTCTGGCGGAGTACCGCGACCGTTTCGAGCAACGAACCGAGGTTGGCCTCCCAGCCGCGCACCCGGTCGAGGCCGTCGATCTCGCCCTCGAGGCTCGCGACCTCTGCTGCCACGTCTCGCACCATCGAGTGCAACTCGACCAGCACCTCGGGGCGCGCCGCGTGGAGCACCGACCAGCGCTCGGGAAAGTTGCGCCGCCACAGGGGCAGCCATGCCGCGTCGGGAACACCGACGGCCGAAGATCGCAAGAGCGTCACCAGGGCAACACTATCGTGCGGATCGATCACCGCGCGCACGAGACCCGCGGCGTCGATGACTTCCCGGCGGCGGTAGTAGTTGCGGTCCCGCTCGACGGCGTAGGGCACCCCCTGGATCCTCAACGCCTCCAGGATCCGGTCGAGCGAGGTCGCGCCGCGCAGAAGAATCGCCATGTCGCTCCACGCCGCGCCGCATTCGTCGTGCTGCCGTCGCAGGTCCGCCGCGAGGAAGCCGGCTTCGAGATGGACCACCGGGTCCGCGTAGAGCCCCGACTCGAACTCGCCAGAAGCGGGATCACGGCGCCACGACAGCCAGTATTCCACCGGGACGACGGCCTCGGCTTCCCCGCTGTCGTCCGCTTCGAATCGGGGAGCTACAACCAGGGGGGCGAAGCGCGGCTGCATCCCCTCTTGCTCGTGCATCACGGGTTCGATGACTTTCGCCACCTCCTCGAGAATGCCCGGCACCGAGCGGTAGTTCACGGTCAGCAGGGCGCCCTCTCCGCCCGCGGCTTTGACCTCGGCGACGAAGGCATCGTAGGCCCGGAGATCGGCCTGGCGCCAACCGTAAATCGACTGCTTCGGATCCCCCACGAGAAAAAGGCTGGGACGATTCTCCGCCCCGCCTTCGAGGGCCAGGAATCGGACGATCTCGCACTGCAGCGCACTCGTATCCTGGAACTCGTCCACCAGCAACTGGTCGATCTCCCGCCGCACGCGGGAGCGCACGTCGGGACGATCGCGCAGGAGGTTGCGCGCCTGGATCAGAAGCCAATCGAAGCTTGCAACCCCCTGGGCGCGCATTTCTTCGCACACTTCCGCGACCAGCGGCACCAACGCGCGGCGGGCGCGCTCGAACGCCACGGGGCGACAATCGACGATTCCCCGCAGCGCCTCGGCGGCCGCCCGGGCTGCGTGGGCCACGGTGTCGGCTTGCTCTCCGAACGCCTCCTTCTCGGTGTCATTGAAGCCGCCCTTTCCCCATTTGGCGAGCCGCTTGATGGCGGTCTCGTCGAAGACCTCCCCGAATACCTCGATCCAGGCTTCGAGCATCGCAGCCGCGGATCCCGCTTCGAGATCCTCCACCGCGAAGGTATCGATCCGATCGATTCCAACCGACACCGCGACCCGGGTGTCGCGGGTCACCTTGGCACCTCCTCCCACTTCGTCCAGGCGAGGCCCGATGGCGCGATCGAGGTCTTCCAGGAGTTCTCGCATGGGCTCGAGAACGGACGCCACGCGCTCCGGCGAGAACACCGGTTGCGACAGCCGGTCGCCATCGACTCCCGCATGCACCAGGCCCGAAACGGCTTCCTGGATCGCCGCCGGCCCGTGGCCCGCGACCGCAAGTTCAAAGAGATCCGAGCCAACGCCCTCCCGGTAGGCCTCGCGGAGCGCGGCGTCGACCCGCTCGCGCAGCACGGCTTCTTCGAGCCGACCGTCGGCATCCACATCGAACCCGGGATGCCAACCGCACTCGAGCGCATAGCGGGCCAGCAGGCGACGGCACCAGGCGTGGATCGTGCTGACCGCGAGGCGATCGAGGGTCTCCACCAGGGCACGCGCGCGGGTTTGCCTCTCGCCAGCGCCCAGACCCAGGAGATCCTCCCGCAGTCCCTGCACCGGGTTTCCCTCGACGAGATCGGCCAAGCCGCGACCGACCCGCGTCGACATCTCCGCCGCCGCGGCCTCCGTGAACGTGAGGGCGGCAAAACGTGTGTGAACGTCTCCAGCGATCCGCTCCCGCACTTCGCGGTCCGAGAGGCCTTTCTCCGCATCCGCGGCGTTGAAACGCTCCTCGGCCAATCGCCAACCGGGACCCAGGCACCACGCGAGAATGCGCGCGACGAGGGTGGTCGTCTTCCCGGTCCCCGCTCCCGCCTCCAGGATGAACGGACGATCGAAAACGCTCTGGGCTCGCTCGCGCGCCCGGGCATCGTCTCGACGAAGTTCGTCCGCGTTCATCGCCGATCCTCGCCCTTTTTTGCGCGACCGTCCCCGGTCCAATTCCCGCGTTCCTTCGGATCCCAAAGCGCCTGCAAGCGGCTCCGCAGCGAGCGGTCGTTCCCGGCCGCGTCCATTTCTTCGAGCCACCGGCCGAGCCTGCCGCGCATGTTCGACTCGCCGCGAATACACGCCTCGGCAACCTCGCAGTGGAGACAGCGTCTCCCCTCGGACCCGCCCCCGGGCGAGACCAGGCGAGGCACGTAATGGCCGTTGCGCCGCAACCCCAGCAGGTGACGCGCCACCTCGTCGAACGCCTGCTGAAAACGATCCGCTCCCCTCGCCACGGCGAACTCGAGTTGTTCGAGTGGCTTCTCCGGATCGAGGAAGAGATAGCGCCCAACATCGTCGGAGGTCTCCCGCGCCCGGGTGTAGGCGACGGCCTGGAGATGGCTCCCGGTCTGCACCTCCTCGAACCAGTTCTTGTCGCGCGTCTTTTCCGTCTTCGCGTCGGAGATCAGCCCCCCCGTCTTGTAGTCGCTGAAAACCCAGCGACCGTCCTGCCCGCCGACGCGGTCGACGCGATCGGCGCGAAACGAAATCGATTCGCTCTCTCCGTCATCGAGCAGAATCCGGACCTCTCCCCGAGCCTCGGCGGCGAGGGCCTCGCCGGGGCCGGGCCAGCCGAGTTCCCGGGCCCGGTCGACCCGGGGCCGCGCCCGTTCGGCCGCCACCGCTTCGAGCCCGGAAAATCCGAGACCGTCAACGAGCAGCGCCTTTCGCGCCTCCCGGCGTAGCAGGCGATCAATCTCCGACGCTTCGGGCCAGGGGACGCTGATCCCATCCCCCTCGTCCAACCCGTCGAGCCGGGCATAGACGGGAACCGACGCCTCGCGATAGATCGCCTCGAGCACCCCGTGAACGAGGGTCCCCAGGACCGCGGCCCCGATCTCGGGGAGCTCGACGGACCGGTCCTTCACCGGCTCGACGCCCAGCACGGAATCCAGAAAGGACTGCCAGGGACAGTACGCCAGCCGCTCCATGGCCGTAATGGAAAGCCGCAACCGCCGGGGGTCATCCTCGCGCGAAACTCCTCCCAAGAAACCGAAGTACGGTCCGAGATCTCCACCGCCGAAGGCCCGGTCCAGTTCCGACGCCACGGCGAGACGCGCTTTTGCGTCGGCGTCCGCGTCGCGCTCGACGCCGCCCACGACTGCGGCGAGATCTCGCGCCCTCTCCTTCAATGCCGCAGGCAGCACCGCTTCTAGGCAATCCCAACCCGGCAGCAGGGACGCCTCGAGGGCGCACTCGGAGAGGGGTCGCAGCCCGGGCCCTTCTCGGCGCCGTTGCGCCGCGGAGACGATGGGCGCCTCGGCGACCTCGGGCGCGAAATCGCCATCCCCCCAGCGAAGCCGGTCGACAAAGGTCGAGGCGGCGCGGGAGCGTCCGTCATCGCCCACATTCTGCCAGGACAGCGTCACCTCGGGCGCGGAGGCCAGCAACTGGGCGAAGAGATGGCGCTCTTCGTCGTGACCGCGCGCTTTCAAGGGCATGTCGGGGAGGAGTTCGGCGAGTACCCGGCGAATCGAATCCCCCAGAATCGAGTCCTCGGGAACCGGCCGCGGGAACACGTCCCGATTGAGCCCCACTAGGAACAGGTGGTCGAACGTGCGCGCGCGGGCCTCCATGACGCCGAGCACCTGCACTCCGCCGCCAGCCCCCCCGATCGGAATGCCCGCGTGGGCCTTCGCCGCGCGCTCGACGAGTTCGATCACGTCCTCGCGATCGATCGCAATACCGGGGGGCAGCCCCGCGGTCGCCTCGACCAGTCTCTCCACCAGGGTTCCGGCCGGAGTGTCGCCGCGATCCCAGCCCAACCCTTCTTCGGCGAGGCGCAGCAGGCAATCGCGGTGCGCGGCCGCATCCTGTCGGTGCGGCCAACGCTCGAGGGCCTCGACGCAGCGCTCCGCCGCGGCTCGGATCTCGTCGAGAGCGCTCGCCTCCAGCGTCGCCCGCCGCACGCGCCCGGCCTCGGAGCCCTCCCCGGCCGACTCGAAACCCAGGGGCATCGGCAGGCGCAACTCCGACTCCCGGGCCGGGAGCCGCGCCACGTCGGACAGTCGAACTGCTCCCGGGCTACGAAGCGCCAGCCGGAGGGGCGTCAACTCCTCGCCCGCGCAAAGCGCTCGGGCGTCGAGCCAGCGATCGGCGAAGCCACCGACCCCCTGCCGAAGCAGGTCCACCAACGCCGCCCCGGCAACCGCGGTCGGCCCGAGGGGCAGAACCTGCCCCAGGCCCGAAAACGGAATCGCCAGGGCCCGGAAATGTTCGCGCACCGCGAGGGCGTAGGGACCGAGATCCCGCGCCACCAACCCGATCGACTCGGGGCGAGCCCCCGAGAGCAACAGCGCCTGGATGCGGCGACCGACCTCGCGCACCTCGGCCGACACCCCTGGCGCTTCGACAGCCACCACCCGGGCCGGGGCATCTCCCGGCTCCAGGCTCTTCTCGGCCAGGCCGTGGCCGACCAGTCGCTCTCGGAGCCGGCTCACGAAGGCTTCCACCTCCCCCGGGGCCCCGGGCTCCGGCGGACGATCGACAACGGCCAGGCCACCCGGGCGATACAGCAAGGTCGCCAGCAACTCCGTCGCGCAGCCGGTGGCATCGGCGAAACCGTGGACGATGATCCCGCGTGCGGGCACGCTCTCGGGATCGGCGGCGAGAATTTCCTGGGCACGGCGCAAGACGTCCGCGCGGTGGGCCAGGCCGTGCTCAGCGAGTTCTCCCGCCACGCGCGATGCGACGCGTACAACCGCGCACGCAACATCGACCTCGGACCCCCCGTTGGCTTCGGCCTGGAGACGCTCGATCACGGCCTCGGCGTGGAGCGGCTCAAAGCCCGCGTCGAAAAGATCGTCCACCGCGCCGCGAACAACGCCATAGCCATCCACCAGCGGCTCCAACCGCCGATGCAGGGGCGGCTCGTCCCGGGCCGCCCGCCGCACCAGGACCGGCATCGCCGAGGCCGCGAGCAAAACCGGGGAACCCGCTCGCTCGACCGCCTCGAGCGCAAGCCCGTAGAGGGTCTGAATCGTCAGCCCGGCCAAGCCGGTTCCCGCTCGCTCCACGAGTCGGGCCGCGAGATGTTCCCGAAGGCTTCTCGACGGCACGACCACTCGGAGCGGCTTCGCCAGGAGGGAGGGGTCGCCCCGCACCTCGGCCAGCCGACGCAGGACTTCGCCGAGCACGGCCTCCTCGACCTGGCGCGGTCCTCGCCCCAGCCAGGTTTCCGCCGGCTGTGCTTCCGATGTGCTCATTGACGCATAAGATACTGAATTCATGGAGTTTTCATGGGGTTCGGCGAGAAGTTTCACTGGTCCGGGAAAATTTGAAATCGATATTGATTTTCAATTTCACAGATCTATGCTTTTTGAGTTCACGGCCCCCACCTCCGATTCGGAGAAAGAACTCCCGATGATCGTCTGTCACTGCAACGGCATCTCGGACCGAACGCTCCGGCGCTCGATCCGCAGTGGTGTCACGACGCTTAGCGGCCTGCAAGAGGTCTGCGGAGCTGGAAGCTGTTGCGGCTCGTGCACCCCCACCCTCCGCAGCCTGTTGCGGAAGGAAGCAAGCCGCGAAGCTCGCGAGAAGCCCTCGTCCGAGCAAACGCAGACTGCCGCGTTCGCCTGACCGAACCGGTCACACCGCCACCGCTTTTCACACCAACCCATCCGGTTTCCGGGCTGGGTTTGCGCTCGCTCGGCAGCGCACGTGGGAGCCCGGGCAACGCCCCCGCTCGCCCTCGGGCGACATCCGTTTTCAATTTCAATTCGCTCGACACGCCCCGGCGTGGGACTATGCTGACTGAGTAACCGCCTCGGAGGATTCCACATGCAGGGCCAGGCCAACATCATCGAAGCGCTCAACGGCGTTCTCACCGCCGAGTTGACGGCCATCAACCAGTACTTCATTCACCATCGCATGTGCGCCAACTGGGGTTACGAGAAACTGTCCTCGAAGAAGCGCGAGGAATCCATCGAAGAGATGAAGCATGCCGACCGCGTGATCGAGCGCATTCTCTTTCTCGACGGCATTCCCAACATGCAGCGGTTGAGCCCCGTGCGCGTGGGCGAGGATCCGGTAGAGCAGCACCGTCTCGATCTCGAAGTCGAACTCGAAGCCGTAACCAACCTGAACGAGGGCATCGCATTGGCTCGAGAAGCCGGCGACAATGGCACGCGGGAACTGCTCGAAGAGATCCTCACGAACGAAGAAGAGTCCGTCGACTGGCTGGAAGCCCAGCTCCACCTGATCGAGAAGCTCGGCGCCGAAAACTACCTCGCGGAACAGATCCACGAATAGCGATCGGAACGCTCAGGGGGCGTAGGGCACCCGCGCCACACGATCTCCCGAGAAGGTCCCCACGTAGAGTTCGTCTCCCATCACCAGGGCCGACGACACCCCCCCGGTGGCGGTTCCCGGGTGGTCGAGAATCACCTCGGTCCGCAGCGTCGAAGGATCGACGCGCACCACCTCAAAACCCGCCGCGCAGTTTCCCTCTTCGACCTGGGCACAGCCGATCAACTCGCTCCAGTCTCCCACCTGCCCGGCGACGAGCAGGCGCCCGTCGGGTGTCCAACTCAGGTTGTCGGGGTAACTGGAAAGCGAAACGGCGTCGACTTCGACCCGACCGCCTTCGCCGCGCCGCACGCGCACCAGTCGCTGCCCCCGCCACTCGGCAAAAAAGACCTCCCCGCCGTCGGGCGTAATCGCGACGCCGTTGGGAGCGGCGCCGCGGGTTCCCTCGATTTCATTCCAGCCAGCACCCGGCGCCCACGAGAGGACGTACCCCGTGTCCATGCCAAAAATCATGCGTGCGGCCTCGAGCACGCCGGTCGCGCTCGACCCCGCGGACATCATCTTGCTGACCACGATCTCTCCATTGGGACGGAGCGCCACGTCGTTGGGCCAGACGCCTTCCGGGGTCTCGACGCACCCCCTCCAACTCGCCCGGGGACCGTCGGCGGTCCAGGCGAATTCGAAGAACTGGATCGTCTCCCGGGTGCCATGCGCCACCACCGCAAGCGCCGTCTCTCCCGAATCGAGGCGAACGACGTCGATCCCGTGGGCGCCGAAATCCTCGGGAGCCGGGGGACCCGCGCAAGCCGGATCTCCCCAACTCGGGCCCGTCCCGATAGACGCCGAGGTGCCCACCGGCGGTGGAAAAAGCACCGCGCGCCGATCGTCCGACGGACGCCAGGCGATGACACTTCCCGTCGCGGCCGATGCGTCGAGCCCCCTCGGCATCTGGCTCACGGCAAGCCACGAACCTCCTGGCAAGAGCGCCAGATCTTCGGGATTCGTGAATCCGCAAACCGGGTCGACCCCGTCGACGGGCTCGCAAGCGGTAAGACTCTTCGTCTCGCCACCGCATCCCTGAAGCCCGAACCCGATCAGCAAAACCCCGAAAGCAATCGCTCTCCGTACCCGGCTCTCGTTCCCCTTGCGCATGATCCCTCCATCGCCTGGCGGCGCGACCCCGCGAGTGTGCGCTTTCCCAGCGCCGGAGCAAACCACCCCGAAACCTGGGAGAGAGACACCGAAACCGCCATACTTGAGCCCCGGTGAACGACCTCTACTTCGCCTACGGCTCGAACATGAGCACCCACCGCCTGGCCGCGCGTCTCGGCCGGGCGCGCGCCCTGGGGCGCGCTCAACTGGCGCACTTCGAACTCGCCTGGAACAAGCCCGGCGCCGATGGCAGCGGCAAAGCCAACGTTCGCCCCCGCGTAGGGTCCGCAACCTGGGGCGTCCTGTTCGCGCTCGAACCCAGGGAGTGGCCGCTGCTCGACGGCTTCGAGCCCGGCTACGCCAGGGAAAGCCACATCGTGCGCGACGAGGCCGGTCGCGAACGCAGTGCCCAGTTGTATCGCTGGCGACGCGATGCACCGAACCGCGCCCCCACGACCGAATACCTGGCACTCGTCGTCGCCGGTGCCCGCGAACACGGGATTCCCGCGGACGAAATCGCCCGCATCGAATCCGCCGCCCCACCGGGCGGGACGGATCAAGGGGCCTAGGTCCCGAAGTCCCAGGATTCGCCGTTGCGATAGCGGTTGAGCACGTTCTTGGCGATCAGGATGCGGTGGACCTCGTCGGGCCCGTCGGCCAGGCGCAGGGTGCGCGCGCCGCGGTACATGCCCTCGAGCGGAATCTCCGCCGACACCCCCAGCGCTCCGTGGACCTGGATCGCACGGTCAACGACGCGGTGCATTGCTGCTGGGACGAAGACCTTGATGGCCGAAATGTCTGTTCGCGCGTCGCCCCCCTGCTCCATGATCTCGGCGCAGCGGATCGTCATCAGTCGCGAGGCCTGGATGTCCATGTAGGAATCGGCGATGAAGCCGTGAACGAACTGCTTGGTGTCGAGCATGCCGCCGTGCACCTCGCGCTCCATCGAGCGCCGCACCATCATGTCGAAGGCGCGCCACATCTGTCCCACCGAGTTCATGCAGTGGTAGACGCGGCCCGCGCCGAGACGATCCTGGGCC
>JAZAOF010000174.1:0-9816 GCA_036228265.1 Myxococcota bacterium
CTCCTAAGCTGCCGCCGCGCACAGCGGCCCCTTGTTTCCCACGGGAAGGAAATCGATGTCTGAGCCCAATCCGGAAGTCGAACGCGAAAGCATGGAAGTCGACGTTCTCTACGTCGGCGCTGGCCCGGCGAATCTCGCATCCGCCTACCACCTGATGAAGCAGGTCGAGGCTCATAATGCCGACGCGGCGGCCAACGGCGGTTCGCCGATCGAGCCCCCGACGATTCTCGTGCTCGAAAAAGCGGCCTCGGTGGGCGACCACCAGCTCTCGGGGGCCGTGATGAACCCGAAGGCCATCCGCGAGTTGATCCCCGACTTCGAGGAGCAGGGGTTCCCGACCGAGAACGTCTGCACCAACGCCTACTTCTACGCCTTTACGCGCAACATGACGATCAAGTCGCCCATTACGCCGCCCATGTTCCAGAAGAAGGGCTACCACGTGATTTCCCTGAGCAACGTGGTCAAGTGGCTCGCCGAAAAATGCGAAGCCCTGGGCGTCGAAATCTACCCGGGATTCTCGGCACACGAAGTCCTGACCGACGGAGACCGCGTCATCGGAGTTCGCACGGGTGACATGGGTGTCGACAAGGACGGAAAGCCGAAGCCGACCTTCCAGGCCGGAATGGACATCCTCGCCAAGGTGACTGTCCTCGGAGAAGGGGTCCGGGGCAGCTGCACGAAGGCACTCATCGAGCAGTTCGGTCTCCAGGGAATGAACCCCGACACCTACGAGACGGGAATCAAGGAAATCTGGCGCGTCAAGCCCGAAAAGCACCAACCCGGCCGCGTCATCCACGGCTCGCTGTTCCCGGATTTCTTCGGCGAGATCAACGGCATGTGGCTCTACGACATGAAGGACAACCTGGTTTCCTTTGGATTCGTCACTCCACTCGATACATCCAACCCACACAGCGATCCGCACCTGGCGGCTCAACGCTTCAAGACCACGCCCTTCATGCGCGACCTGCTCGAAGGAGCCGAGTTGGTGCGGTACGGCGCCAAGACGATTCCCAGCGGCTGCTTCTACGCCCAACCGAAGCTCTACTGCAATGGCGCCCTCCTGGTGGGCGACTCGGGAAATTTCCTCAACATCATGAAGCTCTCGGGTGTCCACATGGCGATCAAGTCGGGGATGCTCGCCGCCGAGACGATCGCCGAGGCTCTTGCCGCAGACGACTTCAGCACGACCACGCTGGGCAACTACACCGAAAAATACCGAGCCAGCTGGGCGTGGGAAGAGAACAGGGAATCCCGGAACTTCACCGGCTCCAACGAGATCCACCCGCTCTTTGGCATGCTGATCAATATCCCGCTGATGCTGATCACGAAGGGCCGCGGTCTGATCGACCCCATTCACACCCATCCCGGCCACTCGCGGATGCGCCGCCTCAGCGACCTCCCGTTTTCGAAGCGCAAGAAAGAAGAGTTCGAATTCGACGGCGTGCTGACGTTCTCGAAGGAGCACCTCGTCGGATTCAGCGGAACCCAGCACGAGGCCGACCAGCCTTCCCACCTGGTCGTCGCCGACCGGGACGTGTGCAGTACGACCTGTGCCGAGGAGTACGGGAACCCGTGCGAGAGTTTCTGCCCGGCCGCCGTCTACGAGATG
Organism: Myxococcota bacterium; assembly: GCA_036228265.1. Classification (GTDB taxonomy): domain Bacteria; phylum Myxococcota_A; class UBA9160; order UBA9160; family UBA4427; genus CAJXIC01. Next base: position 1,610 of record JAZAOF010000174.1, read on the forward strand.
GTCGAAGACACCGAGACCCCGGGAAAGAAGAGTCTCTTCATCCACCACGAAAACTGCGTGCACTGCAAGACCTGCGACATCGCGGACCCGTACCAGATCATCACCTGGACAACGCCCCAGGGTGGCGAAGGCCCCGACTACACCCAGATGTAGAAGCGGTCCTGGCGGCCAAGACGGAAAAACCGTCGCGCGGTCTACTAGCGGCAGCCCGCGGCGGCGAAAGCCGCTTGAAGCGCAGCGCTGTCGTCGAGATCTCCCGCGACCAGCAGCGTGTTGGCGGGCGTGTCCGCATCGTCGGGGAACGATCGGCCGTCGGCGCCGGTGACCCTGGCGCCCGCTTCCCGGGAGATCACCACGCCGATGCGACCGCGCGGGCTGACTCCCCGGCTTCCGGCGGCGTAACGCGCCCCGGCGCGGATTCCGGGGATCAGCGGCGCCACGGACACGGCACCGCCGCAGCCAAAGACCACCTCGAAACCGCGCGCTCGTAGCTCCACACACACCGACTCGGGCATCCCATGGGAAACGAGGACCCGGTTGCCCCGGGCCTGTATCCGCGCCGGGCGTTCGTTGCCTCGCGCACGGTTCCAGGTCGCTCCACCGCCGGTCACGCCGCTGAAGAAGAGGCCTTCTCGCGGGAGAGCCACGAGACCCGCCCGGTACACCCCCTCGACCACGAGACCCAGGAGGATCGCGTACGGCCCCTCGCCCTGCAGAAACGAGTGGAGGGTCCCGTCGATGGGGTCGATCACCACGACGGACTCCGAGCGGGAGCCGTCAAAGAGGTGGCACGTGGGCGTATCCTCCTCCGCCTCGATGCGCACCCCGGGTTGGCTCTCGAGGAGAGCCGTCAAGAGAATCTCCTGGCACTCGAGATCCGCCTGGGTCAGCGCCTGCTTCTCGGGCGTTTCCTCGCGGACCTTCGGAGCATTCGTGGCCGAGCCCTCGATCTCCCGCGCCCGGGTGGCCGCCCGGGCGATCGCGCCGCGAAGCGAGCAAACGAAACCTCGAGGATCCGGCTCGTTCACCTTGCTGCTCCAGCACGAGGAAAAAGTAGGAGCGCGGAGCACCTCGTTCGCCCCCCAACGACCGAAGTACCCCACGCTCCCAATCTTGCCTCTAGGGACGACCTCGAAATGTCTCGTCCCTGAGAAATTCAGCTACACCCACTGGTGCTCCCGCAATTGGCGCACTTGTAGCACGCCCCGTTGCGCGTCATGATCGAACCGCAGTCCATGCAAGAAGGAGCATCGGCCTGGTTCACGAAACTCGAGACCGGCGCCGATTCCCCCGAACCACCCGCGACTGCAACTCTCGGCAGTTCCACCACATCTCCGCCCTCTGTTTCGCCCTCCGCGACCAGCATGTAGCGGTTTCCGAGATACCGGAAGACGTAGTCGGTGATCGACTTCGCCATCGGAATCTCCGGGTTGTTCGTAAAACCAGACGGCTCGAAACGCGTGTGGCTGAACTGGTCTACCAACTTCTCCAACGGCACACCGTACTGAAGCGCTAGAGATGTCATCTTCGCGATGGTGTCCATGAGGCCGGAAACGGTGCTGCCTTCCTTGGCCATCCGCAGGAAGATTTCGCCCGGGGACCCATCTTCGTAGTTGCCCACCGTCAGGTAGCCCTCGTGGCCCGCGATCGAGAACTTGTGGGTCAAAGACTGCCGCTCATCCGCCAACTTGCGCCGCTGCGGGCCAGCTACCACGGGCTCGGCCGACAGCGCGGCGGCTTCTTCCTTTCCGGCGTTCAGGGGTTGCGTTCGCTTGCTGCCATCGCGATAGACCGCCAGGGCCTTCAGGCCGAGCTTCCAGCCCTCGAGGTAGGCCGCGCTGATGTCATCGACTGTCGCGTCCTCGGGAACATTCACCGTCTTGCTGATCGCACCGGAAAGAAAGGGCTGCACGGCTCCCATCATGCGGATATGGCCCATCCAGTCGATGGAACGCAACCCGTTTTGCGGCCGAAAGGCACAATCAAAGACCGCCAGGTGAGCCTCATCGAGCCCAGGAGCCCCCTCGATCGTCTCCTTCTCATCAACGTGCGCGATGATTCGATCGATCGCCTCCGGGTCGTAGCCCAGGTTCTTGAGCGCCATTGGCACGGTGCGATTGATGATCTTCAGAAAGCCGCCCCCGACCAGCTTCTTGTACTTGACGAGCGCGATATCCGGCTCCACCCCCGTGGTATCGCAGTCCATCATGAACGCGATCGTGCCCGTCGGAGCCAACACCGTCACCTGGGCGTTCTTGAAGCCCGAGCGGCGCCCCCGAACGAGCGCTTCATCCCAGCTGTTCTTCGCCGATTCGAGAAGGTTGCCGGGAACGCCCGCCGCGGGGAGTTCCCGGGCTGCGTCGCGGTGCATCTCGATCACTTCGAGAAAGGAAGACCGATTCATCGGGTAGCGCGGGAAGGGGCCCATCGCTTCGGCAATCTCGGCACTCGTCTCGTACGCTCGTCCGCACATGAGTGCCGTGATCGCGCCGGCGAGATTTCGTCCCTCGTCGCTGTCGTAGGGCAGCCCGAAACTCATCAGAAGAGCCCCGAGATTGGCATAGCCCAGTCCCAACGGTCGGAAGAGGTGACTGTTGCGCGCAATCGCCGGCGTCGGGTAGTCCGCGGGATCCACGACGATCTCCTGGGCCAGAATCGTCAGCGCCACGGAGCGCTGAAAATCCTCCACCTGGAATCGCCCCTCGTCGTCCACAAACGACATCAGGTTCAGGCTCGCAAGGTTGCAGGCCGTATCGTCGAGGAACATGTACTCCGAGCAGGGGTTGCTCGAATTGATGCGACCCGACTCCTTGACCGGATTCCAGCGGTTGATGGTGGTGTCGTACTGGATGCCGGGGTCGCCACAGACGTGGGTCGCCTCCGCCATCTCCCGAAGAATGTCGGTCGCCCCAAATTGATCGACCGGCTCACCCGTCATCACGGAACGCGTCGAAAACTCCTCGCCCGCCTGGGCCGCCTGCATGAACGTGTCCGTCACTCGAACCGAATGGTTCGCATTCTGGAAGAAGATGGAATCGTACGCGCCACCGGAAATGTTGAAACCACCGTCGTAGCCTGCGTCGATCAGCGACCAGGCCTTTTTCTCTTCCGAAGCCTTGCTGCGAATGAATTCGCAGATGTCGGGATGATCCACGTTCAGGATCACCATCTTCGCCGCGCGGCGCGTCTTGCCGCCCGATTTGATGACCCCCGCAAAAGCGTCGAACCCCTTCATGAAGGAAACCGGGCCGGAGGCTACGCCGCCTCCGGCCAGGTCCTCCCGGGAAGAACGGATGCTGGAGAGATTGGAACCGGCGCCAGACCCCCCCTTGAAGAGCATGGCCTCGGTTTTCGCGAGGTCCATGATCGACTCCATGGTGTCGTCGACCGAATTGATGAAACAGGCGCTCGCCTGCTGCGGGGTCCCCTCCACGCCCAGGTTGAACCACACGGGGCTGTTGAAGGAAACCTTCTGGTTGACGAGGATGTAGGTCAACTCGTCCGAAAATGTCTGCGCGGCCGCCTCGTTCTCGAAATACCCGGCCTGCGCACCCCATTCCCGGATTCGACTCACCACGCGGCCGATCAATTGCTTGACGCTGGTTTCGCGTTCCGGAGTCCCGAGGTGACCTCGGAAATACTTCGATACCACGACGTTGGTCGCCAACTGGGACCAGGATACGGGGACCTCGCAATCCGTCTGCTCGAAGACGCTTTCGCCCTTTTCGTTGCTGATCTTCGCGGAGCGGAGTTCCCACTCGACCGAATCGAACGGATCTTCTCCTACCCGGGTAAAGTGCCTGGAAACACTCATCCCCTTGTGGCGTGAACGGGGATTCAGCGCGGTCTCGAGTTCTTTCAATTCACCGATCGTGGCCGAGTCGGCCCCATCTCCTGCTGTTCCGACCGCTTTTCCGTTTCCCGTCTCGTCCATTCCCCACCTCGTTCGTCCATGGGCATCGACAACCGAATCGATCGCCAGCCTCTCTTGCTTCTCCGTGTCGTTCAGCCTCGTTGGGCCGCGGTCCCCCACCGAACGCCTCGAAACCTGATCCGCCTCTCCCGATTGGCTGCCGGCGGGCCCGCTTTTTGGCAGATGCGAAGGGCGCCGAGACTCCCCGGCGCCCCCGAGCAAGAGTCGGGTCCTCCATCCCTTCTCAGGCTCATGTCTCCCCCCGCAACCGCCAAGTTGCGACCCCCCCAGGCTACAGAGGAGACATCACATCCCCGTGAACTTTCGGTTTACTTCTCGGGACGCAACTCGTCAATAGAGAGGGACACAAAATATTGGGGTTAACCCGGTGGTGAACCACAAGTCATTGAGTTTTCGAGGCTTTCCCACAGCGTGCCGTTGGAGTTGCTCGGGCCTTGCTCCCGCCCAGCCCTCTACGAGCGGAAAGAAATCCCCTAAGTAGCTGGAAATAAAGGACTGAGGGCCTATTCGGTGGGATCGAGGGGTCAGTCACGGTCGGGCAAGCCAGAAAATCGTATCCCGAGCCCCTCGGGGACCTTGTGGCGCGCATTCAATCCGATCAGGAGCGCGGTGAGATCTTCGACGATGCGCGCATTCGACAGTGGACCGCCGTCCACACCGCGGAGCCCTGGAATCAACCCACACAGCGCCATCACGCGCTCCCGAACTGCCTTGGCTCCAGAAACCACCACATCACAATCGACCGCCTCGGACAACTCGCGCAAGCGGTGTGCCGAGACGTTCTGGAACGCGGAAACCACCTTCACGCCCTTTGGCGCCAACGCCTGCACCATTTCCGCGGCGGACCCCTGCCAGATCCCGAGCGTGCGAACCGCCCCGTCGCCAATCGCCGTTGCCAGGGGCACCGCCATCGAGACAAGGACCTGTCCTTCTTCGAGCACTTCGCGAATGCCCTTCACCGTGGACGCCGTATGCTCGAACGGAACCGAGAGGATCACGATCTCGGCGCGGCGTGTCGCATCCTCGTTTCCCAGTCCCTCGACATCGGCTCCCGGGACCGCCGCCCGGACCTCTTCTGCGGCCGCCACCGCCCGTTCCGCCTTTCGCGATCCGATCACGACGGGTCGGCCCGCCTTGGCAAAGCGCAGGGCCAGCCCAAGGCCCTGGTCCCCCGTTCCGCCCAGAATTGCGATCGCGTCGGCTTGGCTCATGTCCGCCACACTAGCAGCCGGGCCGGTGGCGCGATAGATCGGATCGGAGGGTATCCTCCCCGAATGGGTACGAATCAAGCCTCGTCTCCCTCGGACATCCGCCAACACGACGCCCGGACACTCGCCATCACCTGGAGTGACGGCACCGAAAGCCTTTACGATGTCTACGAATTGAGATTGGCTTGCGGCTGCGCGGAGTGCGTCGACGAGTGGACGGGAGCACCCCGGCTCGAAAGCGACCGGGTACCGCGCGACGTCCACCCACGATCGATCGAAACCGTGGGGCGGTATGCCATCCAGATTCGCTGGAGCGACGGACATGAAACGGGAATCTACCCCTTCGAACGATTGCGGGAACTCCCGGACCGCACGGCGAACGACGGCGAATGACGGAAGCCTCCGAAACTCCGCCGCCGGCGCGACCCTCCGCAACCATCCTGTTGCTGCGGGGCGGCGAAGAACGTCTCGAGGTCCTCATGGTCGAGCGCCACCACCAGATCGACTTCGCCACGGGAGCGAGCGTCTTTCCGGGCGGCAAGCTAGAAGATCTCGATCGCGACGAGCGCATCCGGGCACGGACCCGGGGCGCGGAAACACTGGCGGACGCGGCACTGGCGTACCGGGTCGCGGGAATCCGGGAAACCTTCGAGGAATCCGGAATCTTGATCGCTGCAGAGCACGGTCGTGACGAGCCCGTCGGTCGGGCGCGCCTCCAGGAAATCGAAGCCCGCCACCGGAATGCATTGCAGGCGGGCCAGATCGGCCTCGCCGATATCCTCGAAGCCGAGGAACTCGAACTGCTGTGTGACCGTTTCGTTCATTTTGCCCACTGGATTACGCCGCTGTTCATGCCCAAGCGCTTCGAGACCCACTTCTACCTGGTCGAAGCCCCCCCGGAGCAGCTCGCGCGGCACGATGGCTCCGAATCCGTCGACTCCGCCTGGCTGACAATCGACGAAGCGCTCAAACAGCAGCGTTCGGGTCGGCGCAAGATCATCTTTCCAACCCTGGCGCAACTCGAGAAACTCGGTCGCAGTTCCAGCGTGATCGAAGCCCTGGAAACCGCGAGGCGGGAACCGGTGGTGACGGTCCTTCCCGAACTGGGCAAGGACGCGGAGGGTCGCCCCCGCCTCATCCTGCCTCGGGACGCGGGCTACCCCCAGTCGAGCGTGCTGCTGGACAACATCGATTGAAAGGTTCTACCCCATGACGCAAACCGGTTCCCCCCAACGGACCGGGCTCGATCGAGCCAGCCTGGAGCGCGCCCTGGAAGTGGCCGAGCGGGCGGCCGACGCCGCTCGGGCCGAGACCACTCCCCGTTTTCGGAGCGTCGAGGTCGAAACCAAGGCCGACGGCTCCCCCGTCACCGAGGCCGACCGGGAGGCCGAACGCGCCATTCGGGAGGTCCTTCGGGAGGCCTACCCCGAACACGCCATCCTCGGGGAAGAGGGGGGCCGGGAAGGCGACGACGGGGCCCGCCTGCGCTGGGTGATCGACCCGATCGACGGCACCATCGCCTTCTCGCGGGGCCTCCCGCTCTACTCGACACTGATCGCGCTCGTGGAAGACGGCCAGACCGTGGCCGGACTCATCGACCTGCCTGGCCTCGGCGAGCGCTACACGGCCACGCTCGGAGGCGGCTGCTTTCGAAACGGCCAGCCCGTCCGCGTCTCCCAGGCCCACGACCTCCAGCGCTCATTGATCTCCCACGGAGACCCCTTCTGCTTCGAACGCGCGGGGCAACGCGCTTTCTTCGACCGATTGGCCCGGGAGGTCCCCTTTCTACGCGGCTATACCGATGCGTTCGGCCATAGCCTGGTGATCGGAGGCGGCGTCGATGCCATGGTGGATCTCGACCTCAACGAATGGGACGCCGCGGCCACGCGCCTGCTGGTTCGTGAAGCCGGGGGCGAATGCGTCGTTCGCGAATTTCCCGACGGGAAGGTGGGTCTCGTCCTCGGAAGCCCCGCCCTGGTCGAAGAATTGTCCGGTTGGTTCGAGTCGCGGAGCCCGCAGGCGTAACGCACTGCGCTATCTTCGCCGCGAACAAATGGCTCCCCGAGCGACGCTTGCGTTCGAATGTCCCGCCGACGATGGATCGGCGGATCCGCGCGGCCTCGCGATGCGACCCCGCCCGAAGTGAAGGATCCCAACGCCATGAGCGATGCCCCCAATGTCGAAGATGCCCGGACACTGCATGCCGCGAGCGAAAATCTCCTCGAGCAGGCCCGCAAGAAAGCGATCGAACTCACCGAGGGCGGACGCACCATCGACGATCACCAGGTCTTGACCGAGCGCGTGGCCTACGCCGCCACGGAAGCTCGCGCGATCCGCGAACTGATCCAACACGTCGAGCGGGCCCAGGCCGAAGGGATCAAAGACCCGGCTTTCGAACTCTCCTGCGTGGCGGGCGCCGCAGAACTCGCACGACGAATTCACGATCGACTGGCTCCGGCCGTCGATGAACTCGGCCTGGGGGATGCCGCACTCGAAGAGACGTTTCCGGCCGCCACCCGCGCGTTGCTGCGCCGCGCGGGGAGCGATGCCGTGATGAAGACACTCGGCCAGGAGACCCTCGCACGGGGTGGACGCATCGAGTGGCCCCTCGATGAAATGCACGACCAGGTCCGTGACCAGGTCCGCGAATTCGGAACCCAGGAAGTGCTGCCGCGAGCCGAACACATCCATCGCCAGGACGAACTCGTCCCGGAGGAGTTCATCACCAAGATGGGAGAACTCGGGTTCTTCGGGCTCTCGGTTCCCGAAGAATACGGGGGCGTCGAGATGGGAAACCTCGCGATGATCCTCACCACCGAGGAACTCTCGCGCGCGTCACTCGCGGCAGCGGGGTCGCTGATCACGCGACCCGAGATTCTCACGAAGGCACTGCTGGGAGGCGGCACCGAGGAGCAAAAGGCCCACTGGCTGCCGAAGCTCGCTTCCGGCGAAATCATGGTAGGCGTTTCGGTCACCGAGCCCGACATCGGAAGCGATGTCGCTTCGGTAAAATGCCGAGCCGAACGGGCCACCGTGGACGGCGAAGACGGGTGGGTGATCAATGG
>JAZAOF010000175.1:0-17382 GCA_036228265.1 Myxococcota bacterium
CGGCCCGGGCTCGCTAGAGTGGCTCGATGGTCCCTTCCTTCCTTCGCGGCTTGCTCGCCCTCGCTGTGGGCACGGCCATGGCCCTGCCCGTCGCCGCAGCCCCTCTCGAGGCCACCCGGATCACGCTGGAGAACGCCGCCCGATTGCTTCCGAAGGGACCCGACGCGGCCGCGGGTATCGGTGATTGGTTTCTCGGCAACGGTACGATCTGCGCGGCGGTTTCCGACCCGGACCACGAATCGTTCCTCTCCACGGGAGGCGGGGTTTTGATCGACGTGACCCACTGTGGGAAGGACGATGACGAGTTCACGGTTCTCCAGCCCCTACTCAACTTCTCCAGGGAACAGATCGGAGCCGTCCGAGACATCCGCGCCGAAACCGATTCGTCCGCGGCCCGGATCGTGACGGCGGGGCAGCACAACGGTGTCTGCTTTGAAACGGCCTACCGCCTCGATCACGACCGTCCCAGCGAACTCGCAATCACGACGACGCTCGAGCGGGTGGAAGAAGGGCCCCGGGTATTCATCTTCGGAGACATCGCGCTGCATGCGTCGGGCCAACTCGCCCCTTTCGTCCTGTCGACACGCAACCCGGAGCACTCCCGGGGGTACGAACACCCCGCTTTCGATGTCGAAAAACCCTTCGAGATGATCGGAGCGATTCACCCCGCCGATGTCCAGGTTCTCGTCGGAGCCGACGCCAACCGACCAGGAGTGTCCTACGGACTGCGGCAACAGGGCGCGACCCTCGAAGAGGCCGATGGCGTGTCCGTCGAACTTCCTTCCATCGCGCTCAACAGCGGAGATTTCTCGTTGGTCGGGATATTCACGCGCCCCTTCTGGATCGGAGATGCGACGGCCCCGGGGCTCCTGGAGATGGGACAGAGTCTCTTCATGGACCTGAAGCCCGGAGATCGACTTCGCTACGAGCGTCGCCTCATTTTGGGAGACCGGGCGGACGTAGCCTCGGTCACGGACCACATCTGGGAATCCGAGGGGATCGTGATGGGCCGCGTCGACGATCCCTACGCACGCGTTTCGATCGAGGATGCCGGAGGGCACCCGACCACCGCGATCTTGCCCGAGCCGAATGGCTCCTTCGAATTGCGCCTCCCGGCCGGGAGTTACCGTCTCTGGGCCCGGACCACGGACGGCCGGTCCCAAAGCGTCGCGTTCGATCACGCCGGCGATCGAACCGAGGTCGCGATCCCTTCCCTCGGCCCGCCGGCCCGAATCGCCCTGCCCCGCGGATCTCCCATGCGCCTCGTCTTCGAGGGACGCGACGGGACGCCGAATCCGGAATTTGGCGATGATGGCCGCAACTTCAGCGTCGGGGGCGTTCGCCAGCGCTCGAGTCAGCGAGCGTCCTGGCTCTCGTTGGCCGGAATCGATTCCGACCCCGATGCGATTGCGATCCCCGCTGGAAAGTACCGGGCCTTCGCGACGCGAGGTCCCGAGTTTGGTGTGACCCAGATCGACTTCGAGGCGGTGGCTGGAGAACTGCGCCCGCTGGACATCCACCCGCCCGGACGGCTGTTCTCGCTACCCGGTTGGATTTCCGCGGATCTCCACGTCCACACCGGCTTCAGCGACGACTCGGGCCTCCCCGTCGAGGACCAGTTGCGGGCATTTCGCGCCCAGGGAGCCGAGGTGATCGTCTCCACCGAGCACGATCGCGTGGTCGACTACGCGCCTTCGCTTCGCTCGTTGGGGCTTGCTTCGGAAATCCAGAGCGTGATCGGAGTCGAGATGACCACGACGGCCCACGGCGGGGCCACCCCCCATACAGCCGGCCACGCCAACGCCTTCCCCCTTCCCCTTCGGCCACTGGAATACCGCGGGGGGGCCCCTTCCACCGAAGGGCAACGCCTGCGCCAAACCCTCGCGAACCAGAAGGCCTCGGGTTTCGGCACCCTCGTGCAACTGAACCATCCGCGCCCGTTCTCGGGGCAGGACGATGAACTGCAAGACGGAAGCCTCTTTACGCACCTTTCGGTGTCCGGCGAAAGCTACGACCCCACGCAACCACTGGACGCCGAACGCAATCGCGCCTTGTCCGAACCCGACCCGCGTAGCGGCCTGCGTGACCTCGACTTCGACGTGATGGAACTGCTGAACAGTTCGTCCATGCCCCAGTACCGGGCCACCCGCGCCGACTGGTTCTCCTTTCTGCTGCAGGGCGAATACCGACCCGGCACGGCAAACAGCGATTCCCATGTTCTCGGCCAGATCGTCGGAATCCCGCGCAACCACGTGCGGTTGCCTTCGGACGTCGCCTTCGACGAAAAGAAGTTCATCGGTGCCATTCGCAAGGGGCACCTGGTGGGCACGACGGGCCCCCTCCTAGAAGCCACGCTCGGCTCGAGTGGCCCCGGCGACACCTTCTCCGGGCGCACGGCCGTACTGGAGGTCTCGGTCCAGGCGGCGCACTGGGTCCCGGTCGGCGAGGTGCGGGTCTACGTAAACGCCGCGCGCGTCGCGCGCCTGCCCGTCCGGGCGGGACAAGTTCTCCAGGTACCGCTGGAATTCTCGAAAGACAGCTTCGTTACCGTGGAGGTCGAAGGGCCGGCCGAGGGGGTCTACGCAAAGGTGCTACCGGGCTTTACGCCCTTTGCCTTCGCGAACCCGATCTTCGTTGATGCCGACGGCGACGGACGCTGGACGGCGCCCGGTCTGCCCGATTCTCTCCCGGATACCCTGAGCGAGCCCCTCGCCGAGTCGGCTCAATTCGGCACTTCTGGCGGGTCGTAGGTCATCCCGTCGGGGCAGATCACGCGTTTTGCGACCAGGCGCGACTGGAGATTTGGAAAACCGGCCGCCGATGCGGCCGCCACGATGCAGCCACACGGATCGCTCACGGCATTTCCATCCAACGCCCGGACGAGCTCGGAGACGTGGTTCGGGTGGCCCTTGGAGTTCGCGTATACCGCTCCCGCAAAAAGTCCGTTCAGCATGCTGACCTGGAGGTCGAGGGTTCGAGGTCGAATCACGGGGATCGGAGAAAGGTTATCGGAAGCCGACACCCAGGCCCTCGCCAGAACAGCCTGGCTTTTGCGTACGAGTCCGGAGCAGGTCAGGGTCGCCTCGATATTGACCTGGAACGACTCACCCGCGGATGGCCAGGAACCTGCGCGAGGCTCACCCACGCCGATTCCGTTGGCGATGTTCTCCTCGAGCGTTTGCCGCTCTGATTCCCCCAGGTCCTCGCGCTGCTCCAGGCACCCACAAAACAGCACCAGGGTCGCCACGAAACCCAGTTGCGCCCACCGGGGTGTTCTCATGCTTTCCACGCAGCCTCCTTCTTCCTTCTCCGGCGCTAAGGGTGCCGCCCCGGCGAGCATAGAACGGACAGCTCGGTGCCGCCGACGAGAAGTCTCGGCGAGGCCCACGCAATCCAGAGGAACCGGCTCCGGGGAGGTGGTGTCTTTTTGAATGAGCACTCGCGGCGGTACAACCCCACCGTCGGAGGTCGAGGAGCAGGGAAGCATCACCCCGGCTCCGACCCTCCTGAAAGCGAGTACCCAGGGGCGGCGGGGCAGCGGCGGTTCCCCGTCGCCCCATCATCTTTCCGGGCTGCGAGGCAGCTCCTTCGCACGCAATCGCCCCGGGGGAGCGCCTTCGATCGGGCGATTCGTGCTACCACGTCGGACTTTCTGTGCACCGCGCCTTGCCGGAGTTTTGCCGTGACCACCGCCCTTGAACGCGTTCTCGACCTCCTCGATCTCGAGCCCATCGAGGTGAACCTCTTCCGAGGCCGGAGTCCCCAGGAGGACCGCCAACGGGTATTTGGGGGCCAGGTGCTCGCCCAGGCGCTCGTGGCCGCGGGTCGCACCGTGGAGGACCGATCGGCCCACTCCTTTCACGGGTACTTCCTTCGACCGGGCGATCCATCGGTTCCGATCCTCTACGAGGTCGACCGAATTCGTGACGGTCGAAGCTTTACGACTCGACGCGTCGTCGCGATCCAGCACGGCCGCGCGATTTTCAACATGTCGGTCTCCTTCCAAGTCGAAGAGGACGGTCTCGAGCACCAGGCTCCGATGCCCGACGCCCCGAGCCCCGACGCTCTCCCCAGCCAGGAAGAAGCCAACCTGGAGCTGGTCAAGGATGCTCCGCCCGAAATGCGTGACTGGTTCGACCGAGACCGCGCTTTCGAGGAACGCGCCGTGCACCCAATCAACTGGTTTCGTCCCGAAAAGAAGGACCCGGTCCAGCAGATCTGGATCAAAACCACGGAAAGGCTGCCCGACGACCTTCCCCTCCACCAGGCTGTGCTGGCCTATGCGTCGGACATGTCGCTGCTGGACACCAGTTCGATGCCCCACGGGTTGAGCTACTTCGACCCGCGATCCCAAATCGCCAGCCTCGACCACGCCATGTGGTTCCACCGGCCGGTTCGAGTGGACGACTGGCTGCTCTACGCCACCGACAGCCCCTCGGCCTCCAATTCGAGGGGATTCAATCGGGGGACCATCTACACCCGAGACGGCAGTCTCGTCGCTTCCGTGACCCAGGAAGGGTTGATTCGCCAGCACGCGAAGGCTCCGAAGCCGAAGTAGCTCCACTCAAAGTTGAGTGACTTTGACGAATTGAGTCCAATTCGTATAATTCAATCAATGAGCCAGGTTGCCCCCCAGCAGCTCTCGCCTCGCTCGGCGCGTACCCAACGGCGGATTCTCGAATCCGCCTCCCAATGTTTTGCCCTTCGTGGTTTCTCCAAGACCACGGTGGAGGAGGTGGCCCGGGCCGCAGGCGTTTCCAAGGGACTCGTCTATCACCACTTTGGGGGCAAGACCGAACTGCTCGAGGCCCTCCTGGAGCAAACGCTCGAGGCTTGGAGCGATGCCAGCAATGTCGTGGAGCACCTCGCCAAGACCGGGAACGTCCGGCGGGCTCTCGAAACCATGGTTCTGGATTCGCTCGCCTTCGCCCGGGAAAACCCGCTCATGCACGCCCTCTTCCAGTTGGACCCCCACGTGGTGCTGGGGCTGAGTTCGAGCGCCAGCGTGCGAAACACCATCGAGAAGAGCCGACAGCGCCTCGTTCAGGTCATCGAGGTAGGAATCGAGTCCGGAGAGATCCGTGCGGGACTCGACCCCATCCAAACAACCAACGTCGTTCGACTCGTCATCATGGCACTGATCGAACACCTGCTCGACCCGAAATGGATCGATGGATCGGACGAAATTTTCGTGAGCCACTGCCTGCACATTCTGTTCGGCGGCCTCTTTGAGGGAGAGTCGGCGTGAACGCTGCGATCTCCCTCGCCTTGGCCCTTGGCCTCCTCTTCACGTTTTCGGGGTGCACCGAAACGGAACCCAAGCTCGCTGCGACCGCGAAGCCAACACCGCAGGCGGCCGCCGACCGGGAACCCACCGTCGTCACCGTCGCGACCGTCGCGAACGAGGCCCTGACCGGTCGCATTGCGGCCTCCGGTTCTCTCACCGCCGCACGCGTCACCGAACTCGGCGCGGAGAGTCCCGGACGTATTCTCGAAGTCCTGGTCGACATCGGGGACACCGTGGAGCCTGGACAGATCCTCTTTCGGGTCGATCCAGTCCCCTACCAAACAGCGCTCGCCGAAGCCCGGGCGGGACTCCAATTGGCGCGGTCGGAACAAACCCGCGCCGAGGCCGAAGCCGAGCGGATGCGGCGTCTCGCCGAGCAGAACATCGTGCCGGAACAGCGACACGAAAAACACCAGACCGAAGCCGAGGTGGCCCGCGCCCGGGTCGCCCAGATGCGCGCCCGAGTCGCTCGGGCCCAACTTGACCTGGAACACACGGAAGGCGCAGCTCCCTACGCCGGCAGCGTCGTGGAGCGAAGCGCCCACGAGGGAGCTCTCGCCGGCCCGGGCACGAATATCCTCGTGCTGGCCGAGACCTCGCGCCTGAAGGCCGTTCTCGACGTGCCCGAGGTGACGCCCGTCCCGGTACGCGTCGGCGACGAGGTCCGCGTCTGGATCGAGGGCAGCCCCCGCCCCTTCGAGACCCGAATCGACCGCGTCAACCGGCGCCTCGACCCTGAGACGCGGACCTACGCCGTGCGCGCCCCCGTCTCTGACACCAAGGGCTTGCTCAAGGCCGGCTCCTACGCCCGCGCGGAAATTCTCTCCCGGCGGGTCGACCCCCAGCCCGTGGTTCCGCGCACGGCTCTCCTTAGCCGGGACGGTCGCACCTACGCCGTGCTCGTCCAAGACCAAAGAGCCCGCCGAGTCCCCGTGCGTACCGGTTTGCGTGTGGGCGACCGGGTCGAAATTCTTGACGGACTCGGCATTGGAGACCGGGTCGTCGTCGGGGACGATGTCGAGCGCATCGAAGACGGCGAAGCCCTCGTCGCCGGCAACGGTGACGGCGCGGGCCTCTCGGCCGTTTCAGCGCCGAAAGAACCCGGCTCGTGAAACTCGCCGACATCTCGATTCGTCAGCCCGTCTTCGCGACGATGGTCATCGGAGGCCTCGTCGTTCTCGGCCTGATTTCCCTGGCGCGCCTCGAGCTCAAACTCGAGCCGGAGATCGAATTTCCCTTTGTCACCGTGATGACGGAGCTTCGCGGCGCCTCGCCCGAAACCGTAGAACGCGAAGTGACCGATCTCATCGAGGAGGAATTGAACGCCATTGAAGGGGTGCGCAATCTCTCTTCCACGTCGTCCCAGGGTCTTTCCACGATCCAGGTCGAGTTCGAAATCCAGTACCCGGTCGACATCAAGTTGCAGGAGGTCCGTGACAAAGTCGCGCTGGCGCGACCGCGCCTTCCCATTGACGTCGAATCGCCCATCGTGCAGAAGTTCGACCTGTCCGCCGTTGGCTTCATGACCGTGGCCATGGGGGGCTCCCTGCCCCTTCGAGACCTTTCGGACTTTGCCGAGCACGAGGTGAAGGAGCGACTCCAACGAATCCCCGGGGTCGGGGGAATCAATGTCCTTGGGGGCCGAGAACGGGAGATTCGAATCTGGCTCGATCCACTCCGGCTCACGGGTTACGGCCTTTCCATCGAAGACGTCGCCGAAGCCCTGCGACGAGAAAACGCCGAATTGGCGAGCGGGCGCATCGAGGGTGCCCACAAAGAGTGGTCCGTGACCACCCAGGGAAAGGCCCAGACCGTCGCAGGGTTCGGTGAAATCGTCGTGGCCGACCGCTCCGGTCGCCCCGTGCGCCTTCGCGATGTCGCCGTGGTCGAGGACGGGATGTCGGAGATCCGCAGCATCTCGCGGCTCAACGGCCAACCGGGACTCCTTCTCGAAATCGTCCAGCAGAGCGGTTCGGACATCGTGGCCGCCGCCCAGGGGGTCCGCGAGGAAATCCTCGCCATTTCCGAAAAGACACCGGACGGCCTCGAGATCATGATCGCGCGCGACTACGCGCGAATGATCGAAGAGCAGGTCTCTTCGGTGCTCTTCGACATGATCCTGGCCGCGAGCCTCGTGATGGTCATGGTGTTGCTCTTCCTGCGAAACTGGCGCTCGACGCTCATCGCCTCGCTGGCCATTCCCACCAGCGTCATCTCCAGCTTTACGCTGCTCTACGCCCTCGATCTCTCCCTCAACAACACGACTCTCATGGCCCTCTCCCTGGCCATCGGTCTCGTGATCGACGACGCGATCGTGGTTCTCGAAGCGATCTATCGAAAAATCGAGAACGGGCGCTCTGCGATGGAGGCCGCCCACGAGGGTTCCAGCGAGGTCGGCCTGGCCGTCATTTCGACGACCCTCGCCGTTTGCGGCGTCTTCGTCCCGATCAACTTCATGACCAGTTCGATGGGGCGCTACCTCATGGAGTTCGGCGTCGCTGTCGTGGTTGCTGTTCTCGTGTCGACCCTCGTGGCCTTCACTCTCACGCCGATGCTCGCGAGCCGCTTCCTTCGTGCCAAGCCACGCGAAGGGGCCTTCTTCCGCACCTGCGAGCGAGGACTCCTCGCGCTGGAACACGCCTATTCGAAAAGCCTCGACGCGGCCCTGCGCCACCGCATTGTGACCGTCGCGGTTGCGGTGCTCGCAATCTGGGCGGGGCTCCAGGTCGCCGCCGGACTCCCGGTCAACTACTACACCCAAGACGACCTCTCCGAAGCCCAGATCAACTTCGACCTTCCCGTGGGCACCCCCTTCCCCGTCACGCTCGACACGATGGTTCGCATCGAAGAAGTCGTTGAGGGACACCCCTTCGTCACGGGAACGTTCTCGGTCATTGGCCACCCCGTGCGGCACTCTCCCCACCGCGGAAAGCTCTTCGCGATGTTGATCGACAAGACCGAGCGGGATGTCCCTGCGGAACAAACCTTCGCGGAACTTCGCGAGCGCGTGATGGCGGAACTTCCCGAACTCGACGACTTGACCGTGGGACATCCCAACTACGCCAGCAGCTCGGACGAGGGGTACACCGAAATCCAGCACAGCCTGGTGGGTCCCGACCTCGTGACCCTCGAACGTTACGCCGCCAACCTGGTGGGTCGAATGGAAGCCGACCCCGACCTCGTCGACGTGCGAACCTCGTGGGAAACCGGGCGGCCGCAAATTACTCTCGCAGTCGATCGCGGACCCGCCGCCGAACTGGGCCTGACCGCTGTCACGATGGGACGAACGCTCCGGACGCTACTGGCTGGACAAAAAGTGGGATCCTTCGAAGAATTGGGGCGTCGCCATGACGTTCGCATCCAGGTGCTGCCCGAGTACCGGGACGATCCCTCGAAGATCGACCTGATCCGGGTGCGTTCCACCGACGGTCAACTCGTGCCCATCGCCAACGCCGCGCGAATTCGGATCGAGGAAGGGCCGGTCCAGATTCAACGCGACGACCGTGCCCGGTCGATCCGGATCTACGCCAATACATCGACCGGGGCCTCGCTCGCCGATGCGACGCAAAAACTCGATGCCTGGGTGGAAGAAATTGGCATTCGAGCGCCCTACTCCCTCGTCCCCGGCGGGCAGGCCGAATCGATGGAGGAATCGGCCGCCGACATGGGGTTTGCCCTCGGGCTGGGACTGCTTGCGGTCTACATGATCCTGGCGTCGCTCTTCAATTCGTTTCTCGACCCGGTCACGATCATGCTCTCAGCACCCCTCTCCTTTCTCGGGGGCTTCCTGGCCCTCGACCTGACGGGCCAGTCCCTGGACATCATGAGCGCACTGGGACTGCTGGTCCTGATGGGCCTCGTCATGAAGAACGGCATCCTGCTGGTGGACTACACGAACCAACTCCGCGACCAGGGGATGGAACGCGACGCCGCCATCCTGGCAGCAGGACCCGTGCGGATGCGTCCGGTCCTCATGACGTCGGCAGCCTTGATCCTCGGGCTCATCCCCCTGGCCACCTCGGACTCCCTCGGCGCCGAATTTCGGCGCCCCATGGCCATCATCGTGATCGGCGGGTTGACCACCTCCACGGTGCTCACCCTCGTCGTGGTCCCGGTCTTCTACTCGATTCTCGATGGAGCCCGGACCCAGACCGGGAGCGGTCTGCGCTGGCTGGGCCGGAGAATCCAGGGGCTGCTTCCACGAACCGCTCGCATCCCCTCAGACGAAATCCCCGACTGAGGCGGGCGGGAAGCCGCTCCACTCTCCGACTCGACACGGCCGCGCGGGCGTTCCACACTGGGAGCAATCGCCCCCCGGCGGAGGTCGTGTGACACGAGAACCGGAACGCGCTCGCGAAACAGCCATCGCGACCTGGCTGGCCGTCTGTTTTGGGCTCCTATACCTGCTTTTCGGGCACGCCAGCTTCTCGGGCAGCGACGAGGTCGCCGTCTTCGACACCACCGAGGCTCTCTGGACGAACTTTTCGTTGGCGATCCCGGCGGGCCCTCACGTTTACCCGGGGCGCCACTCCAACCTCTACGGTCACTTCGCGGTCGGGCAGTCGATCATCGGACTCCCCTTCTACGCGCTTGGCGAAACGCTGAGCGAGAACCTGCCGGACTCCGCCCGACGGGTGCTCGCGAGTTGGGCCCCCCTCGGCACGGGGCCCCGCTCCAAGGGCAGCGGGCGCGTGGAAATTTTTGCCACACAGCTCTATCCACCCATCGCGAGCGGCGTGCTCATTGGAGTCTTCTACGCGTTCGCCCGGGCGTTGGGGAGTCGACGGTCCAGCGCGCTCTGGGCCAGCGTGCTACTGGGAAGCACGACCTACGTCGCCCTGCTCTCGACGTTCTATCTCCGTCATGTCACCGAAGCCCTCTTGATCCTGGGTTCTTTCTTCGCCCTGCATCGCCACAGTCGCACCGGCTCCTGGAAGAGCCTTGTGTTCGCGAGCGCTCTCGCCTCCGGCCTCGTGTTGGTTCGGATCCCGGCGCTCCTTGCACTGCCCGGGCTGGCGGGGTACGGCCTCTGGGCCGTTCTCGAGGCCCGGGGTCGTCGGCGAGGCCCCGCGCGATGGATCGCCGCGGCCGCGATCGGGATCCCCGCTGCGCTTGCCCTCGGTCTTCACCTGCTGCTCAACGTTGCGCGCTGGGGAACCTGGGTCGCGTCGCCGATGCTGTCGCAGGCCGCTCACTTCGACACGCCGCTCTACGTGGGGCTCTGGGGCTTTCTTCTCAGCCCCGGGGCCAGCGTCTTCACCTACACGCCCCTACTCGCGCTACTGCCCTGGACCCTCCCCGAATTTTGGCGAAATTCGAGGGCGGAGTGCGTGGCCGTCATCGCGATGGCTGTCTCCTTTCTTCTCGTGTGCGCTTCGTTCCAGGTGTGGAGTGGCCTCTGGTCTGCGCCGGGACCGCGCTACCTCTACGTACTCACTCCGCTCCTGATGCTTCCCCTCGGGCCCTGGCTCGACAGGGTTCGAACACGGCGAACATTCCGGATCGCCGTGGTGGGGCTCGGACTGCTGGGGGCCTTCGTTTGCTGGACGTTGGTTCTCGTAAGTTGGCCGGCCCTGGTACAAACGATGGGTTATCACGACTACCCGCAACCGATGGACTTCGTCTTTGTTCCAGAACTGCACCCGCTGATCGGAGCCTTCTCGCTGATTTCCGACGGGCGCCTCGACGGCTGGCTCTGGCACCTGGCCCGGGGGTGGCCGGGCCGGGCTGCGAATCCGGGCCTTGCCGCCACCGTCTTTTTCGCATGGCTCGCGATCGCTGGAGTCGCCCTGTCCATGCTCATCCGAGCGATCCGCCGGGCTCCCAGCGCTTCGTAGAGCAACCGCTTGGAGGCGGAAAACGAAACCGGTAGTTTTCAAGCGTGTCCGACCCCTCCAACGATCCGCTCGAACTCGCTCTCCAATGGAGAGACGAGGGACAACCCGTGGCCCTCGCCACGGTGCTTCAGACCTGGGGGTCGTCTCCGCGCCCCGCCGGCAGCCAACTCGTCGTCAATCGCCGTGGGGAGTTCGCCGGCTCTGTCTCCGCGGGCTGCGTGGAATCCAGCGTCATCGCAAAGAGCATCGAAATCATTGAGCACGGGCGACCGGAAGTCCTTGAAATGGGGATCGACGACGGCATGGCCTGGGAAGTAGGCCTCAGCTGCGGCGGGCAGCTTTCCATCCTGGTGGAACGCGTCGAACCGGGCACCGGAGAACTCGACCGTCTCCTGAGCGCGCGGCGAGACGGGCAACCCGTCGTCCTGGCGACCGAGTTGAAAACCGGCGCGCGCCGACTCTTCGCTGGCGACGACCATGAACTCCCGGGAGACACCGCCGACCCCGTCGAGCGTGCGGCTCTTGAATGCCTGGCGGCCAATCGCTGCGAACGAACCACGATCGATTCGACCGCGCTCTTCTTCCACCCCTATCGGCGCGATCCGCGTCTCGTGATCATTGGCGCGGTGCACATTGCCGAGCCCCTGATCCCGATGGCACGCCTGGCAGGCTTCGAAATCGTTCTTGTCGAACCGCGGCAGGCGTTCGCCGACCGCCCGTCCTTTGCTGAAGTTCCACTTCTGCGACGCTGGCCGAACGAGGCCTTTTCCGAACTGGGCCTGGATGCGGACACGGCGGTCGTGGCGCTCACCCACGATCCCAAGATCGACGACGTGGCACTGGCGCTGTCCCTCCAGTCGCCAGCGTTCTACGTGGGGGCGCTGGGGAGCCGCCGCACCCAGGAACGGCGCCGCCAACGGCTTCACGAGAAGGGCTTGGAGACTTCACAGATCGAAGCCCTCCACGGTCCGGTGGGACTGGCGATCGGAGCGCTCTCGCCGGCCGAAATTGCCGTCTCGATCCTGGCGGAAGTCATCGCCGTGCGGCGATCTCAGCCGGTGGAGACGGCCTCGCGCCGGGGAAGCGAAGCAGCCGTGCCGGCGCCCAGCAAGGCCACGCCGACGTAGACGATCCCCACGGTCGAAACGCTCGCCTCACCGCCCCCCAGCCACACCGGCAATTCCTGGAACAGCGCGCCACCGATACAACCGGCGGCGTTCACCAAAGCCACCACGGTCGCCGCCTGCTTCGCCTCCACGCTCCGGGCCGCAACCGCGAAGGCGAGAGAGCACGTCCCCAGTGCCGTTCCGAGCGCCAGGTTCAGTGCGGCCAATGCAATGAAAGGCAACGCTTCCGAGGCGAAGAGCAACAAGAGCACAAACCCGATGCTGGAAAACGATGCGCCACACAGCAGCGGCCGCCAGCGATCGGGTCGTCCCCCCAGCAAGCCGGCGCCAAGCATCCCCAGGGCCAACCCGCCGAAAAGTGCCGTCGAGAGTTCGGAAACCTGGGGGGCCGTGCAACCGCACGCCGCTTGTAGTTTCAGGTTCCAGTATCCCCCGAATCCGAAGGTCAGGCCGGCTCCCCAGGCGTAGAGAAGTGCTCCGCGGATGACGCTCCGCTTGCGAACCAGGTCGGCGAGGCTCGGTCCCACGCCTTTTGTCTCGAGTGCTCTCGCTTGTCCCTCCGAAAGGGGTCTCAAGGCCAGGGCCAGGGCCCCTGCGAGCACCAATCCGATCGCTCCCTGGACGCCCACCAGGCTCCGCCAGGCGCTGGCGTCGACGAACTCCGTGATCCCCGCGACGATCACGGCTCCCGCGCCAAACGCCATGTCCGCCACGGCCATCGCCAGGACGAAGCGTCCCGCTGGAAGTTGACGCCGCGCAATTTTTCCAATGGCTGGAAACGCGAACGCCATGAAAAGCCCCGCCGCCACACGGGCGCCCGCCAACGCTGCGAAATCGTTCGCAAGGCCAAAGGCGGCTACCGAAAGCGCTGCCCCGATCGCAGCCACGGGCAGCGTCCAACGCACCCCCACGCGGTCAAGAATCAAGCCCGCGGGAACCTGCATCAATCCGTAGGTGAGAAGAAAGATCGAAACCAGCGAAGCGGCCTCGACGCTCGTCAACTCGAAATCCTTCTGGATCGGATCCGCGAGAAAGCCGTAGACGAACTGGAAGGAAACCTGCCAGAGGAGAAAGACGAGCGCGACGAGCCACGGCCCCCAGGCCCACGGACTCCGCGCGGTCGAGCCCGTTGCGTTCATATCGCCGCCTTCAGCTCCCCTCTTCCGGGTGCGCGGGCTCGAGATTGAAATTGTTGAAGAGCACGTTGTACGCGTGCCACGTGTTCCAGTGCTCGGTGAGGTAACGGATCCGCCCGTCGGACGCGAAGCGGAAGACGAAGCAATACACGTTCCGGTAGTCCTGGCCTCCATGGGTCCGCGCGCAAAACGTGTGCTGCCGAACGACGTAGTCTCCGTCGGCCAGGACCACGACATCCTCGTTACGCGCTGTAGAAAGATCGTAGGCGTCGACCCCCTGGGCGTGAGCCGTGGCCGAGCCCGCCCCGGAAAGAATCCGCCCGATAGCCTCGATCCCGCGATGCTCGGTCTGTCCCGTGTTTCCGGCCACGAAGGGCAGTCCATTCCACCAGACCGCGTCCTGGGTAAAGAGATCCAACTTGTCCCGCGTGCCTTCCACGTCGAAGAGTTCGTTGACGGTGTCTATGTTTCGGAGTTCTTGCGCGGTGTAATCAGGCATCTTCCTGGGTCTCCGTTTCCGAGGCAAAGCCGTTCCACCCGAGAATCTCGGAAAGCGGCTTTCGATAGGCCGGCTTGAAGTCGGTACCGAGGGTGTAGGCAATCGGAAAGAGCCCGACCTGCGTGTAGTGCCCGAACGGCACCCCCAGCAGTTCAGCCATCTCGCGCTCTCGCAGCAGGTGTCCCGTCGTCCAGGCGCTGCCCAGCCCCCGCGACCGCAGGGCCAACATAAAACTCCACACCGCCTGCACGATCGAACCCCACTGGCTCGCCTGGAAGAAGACATCGAGCCCCTCGACCCGGCCTGGAAGCAACGGCACCAGGAGCGCGGGGCAGCGATGCAGGTTCTCCCGGAGGTAATCCACAGAAACCGAAATCCGTTCGTACCCCGGAATGGCCGACCCGGCGTAGTTCTCCCCAACCGCTTGCCCCAGGCTCTCGATAAAGTCGTCCAAGCCCCGGTTGTAGAGGGCCGCCGCCGCCTCCACGCAGGCCGGATCGTCGATCACGATCCAACGCCAGGCGTTCAGGTTGGATCCATTGGGGGCTTGCAGTCCGAGTTCGAGACAGCGCTCAATGACGTCCCGGGATACCGGGCGGTCGAAGTCGAGGCGCTTTCGGACGCTCCGTGTCGTGGCCAGCAATTCGTCGATCTCGAGAGTCACGCTCCTGCCTCCTCGCGAAAAACCCCGTCGCCGCGGTGTTGCGCCCCCGGTGTCTCGCTAGTTGTATGCATTCGATCGCCGATAGGTTCCCTCGTCGAAGGTGTCGAAGAAGTCCGACAGCAGCGGATGCCGAATGGCGACACCACTCGAATCGGCTTCAAGATGACGTTCCGCCACGTAGGTGGCGTGCTCTGCGCCATCCACAAGCACGTGGTACCACGGGCGATCTCTCGGCGGCCGTGAGCGGGCTACGGCCTCGTACCATTCGTCCGAGCCCGAAAACACGGGGTCAACGTCCACGATGACACCCCGGTAGTGAAATTTGCGGTGACGGATCAACTGCCCGACCGACCACAGTGCCTCCGAGTCACTCACTCGGCGCACCCCACCTGCTGCAGACGCGGCGGTTTACCCGGGGCCCAACGCTTCACGCGCTGGCCCCCGGTGTAAAGCGGCAGTCCATCCGTTTTATCCCATGAATGAAATTCGAGAGCAACCGGTGCGGCGGACCCACGACTTCCAGGTCAGGAAGCTGGCTGAAGATCTCGCGAAACATCACGGTAATCTCGCGACGGGCCAGGTGCGCTCCCAGGCAGAAGTGCGGACCGGGTCCGCCAAAGGCCACGTGCTCGTTCGGAGTCCGAAGCACATCGAAGCGGTAGGGATCTTCAAAAACCTCCTCGTCGCGATTGCCCGACGTGTACCAGACGACCACCTTCTGGCCTTCGCGGATCTTCTGTCCGCGAATCTCGGTGTCTTGGGTCGCCGTGCGCCGAAAGTGAATCACCGGCGTGGCCCAGCGGATGATCTCATCCACCGCGCTCGGAGCCACTCCAGCGAAATCGCGCTGCCAAATCGCCCGTTGCTCGGGAAACTCGGAAAGGGCATGCATCCCGTGGCTCATGGCGTTGCGCGTCGTTTCGTTCCCGGCCACGCAGAGCAACACGAAGAACGAGCCCACCTCCTGGTCGTCCAGTTTCTCTCCATCGACTTCGGCATGGACCAGCGCCGAGGTGAGGTCGTCGGTGGGCTTCTGAACGCGGAACTTCCCGAGATCCCGGGCCAGTCCGGCCAGTTCGGCCCCGGCGGCCAGCATGGCCGGAATCCGCGCCTGGGGCTCCGCAACGATCTCGGGGTCGCCCGCCCCGAGAATCACGTTGCTTTTCTCGATCACGCTCTCTCGTTCACTCTCGGGAATCCCCATCATGTCGCAGATGATCACCAGCGGCAGCACGTTCGCGATATCCGCCACAAAGTCGCACTCGCCCCGATCGCGGATGCGTTCAACGATGGACCGCGCACAGCGTTCGACGCTCTCTTCGGCGCGCGCCACCACCCGCGGCGTAAACCCCCGGGAAACGATGCGACGCAGCCGGGAATGCTTCGGATCATCCATGTTGATCATCGACCCAAAGAACTCCAAAAACGGCGGCGGGAGATCCGCGATGTTGCTTCCCTTCCCCGAGCAGAAGATCTCCGGGCGATGGCTGACGTGGAGGATGTCTTCGTGCTTGACGATCGCCCAGAACCCCTCGCCCTTCGGGAGCGGAATCTCCGGCGGCGGAGCCATCTCGTTATGAAAGGAGACCGGGCGTTCGCGCCGAAGCGTCCGAAAGGCGCCTTCCCGTTCCTCGTCGGGCCGCAGCCAGAACTCCAGGCCGCCGAGATCAATCTCGTCAATCCCCAGGACTTCTTTCGGTTCCATGGAGCATTTCTCCTTCTCGGGTCACGCGCGATCGCTCTTCGACTCGGACGGCCCACCTGCTCGACGCGTCGTTTTGAGTGTTCCAGACCAGTTCTCTTCCGTCGAGGGTTGGCCCGATCTCCACGGGCCTCCCTGCCGCGACCGCTCCCTTTTGGCTAAACCCTCAAGCGGGTCCGTGCCCAGGACCCGGGAGAAACCCATGGACTACAAGACCGACATCCTGATCGACAACCTCGCTTTTCCCGAAGGTCCGCGATGGCACGACGGGCGCTTCTGGTTCTCCGACATGCACACGCAGAGGGTCTACGCCAGCACCGAAAACGGCGAACTCGAAACCGTCTGCGAAATTCCGGAGAACCCCTCCGGACTGGGCTGGCTCCCGGACGACGGCGGCCCCGACGCAGGGCGACTCCTGGTCGTCTCGATGAAGGATCGTCGATTGCTTCGACTCGACCCCGACGGACTGGCCGAGGTTGCGGACCTGAGCGGTCTCGCCACGCACCACTGCAACGACATGGTCGTCTCCTCGGAAGGCCGCGCCTACGTGGGAAATTTTGGTTTCGACATTCACGTCGGAAAGCCGACCCCGGTTCCGGCCACCCTCGTCATGGTGGATCGAAATGGACAGGTGCGGCCCGCAGCCAGCGACTTGATGTTTCCCAACGGAAGCGTCATCACGCCAGATGGCCGCAACCTGATCGTGAGCGAAACCTTCGCCTCTCGGCTGACGATTTTCGAAATCCAGGCCGATGGCACCCTCGACCACCGGCGCACCTGGGCTGAACTCCCGGGCTCGTTCCCCGATGGATGCTGTCTCGACGAGGCGGGTGGAATCTGGGTCGCGACCGTCACCGGCCACCAGGTCCTGCGCGTCACCGAGGGTGGCGAAGTCACGGACCGGGTATCGCTCGAAACCGAATCTTTCGCGTGCATGCTCGGGGGAAGTGACGGTCGCTCTCTCTTCGTCTGCACCGCCAATACCTCCGATCCCGAGGAATCCCGCACGGAGATGGGCGGACGGATCGAAGCCGTCCGCGTGGAGCACCCTCGCGCCGGGCTTCCCTGAACCCTCTCACCCCACCCGCGGCGATGCCAACGCGCTGGACACGCCGCCATCGACGATCAAG